>NZ_JARPLC010000035.1:38197-42578 GCF_032350395.1 Limnospira sp. PMC 289.06 | reverse complement strand
ATCAATCCTGGGGTTGTGATTCCCAAAACTGGGGGTGGCTATCGCCGTTACCCTAACTTCCTAACTTCTACTTATCTATTTCTAAGATTACTATAAGGAATTTGTATGGGTTAGTTTGTTTTGACCTTGGGTTCCCTGCCTTGATTTGTATCGTGGGATACTAATCGTTGGGACATATAAACAGTTATGAGGATGGTCAGGAGAGATCTCCTTATATTCAATCAAGGGGTTGAAGTCCCCACCAGGCGGTTATTTCAGGTATTTCAACCTTATTTCATGCCTGAACGTCTCGCACCTCTACCTAATTTCTAGCACAGAACACGATAACCTGAATTGTCAAGTGACACCTATTGTTAAGTTTGATCACGTCCCTGTCAACTTCGGAATATCTGCCACAGAGATGAGGATAAGGCACATTAAGCGATCGAAGATACTAAAGACCAGAACAGGTTCCGCGTCCCCATTGACCATCATAGGATACGGAAACTTTAGTTCCGGGTCTAGGTTGAAACTCTGCCAAATCAATTAAAGTGACACTAGCCATACCGCTGACATTGCCACGATAAAGCCGTTGACCCTGATCATTTGTGCGATCGAATTTTAAACGGGAAGATTGAGCGATACCCGCACCCGTCCGAGCATTACGAAACTCTACTTCCTGTTCAAAGCCAGTATTAGGACTCCAGGGAACAGAAAAAGATAGGTTATCTGCGTCGGTCCGGAAAATAGTTCCCCGACAGACAATATCAGCCAAGGCTTTAGGAACAGCAACTCCTAAAACACTTATACCAATAATAGTTGGGGTAGCGGCAATGAAATTTAATGTATTTGTCCACTGCATTGGAATTACTCCTCACCACAAATTAATTCAACCTTGTAGCATACTCTGTCGGGTTCACTCTAGCCACATTAACAAATATTAACATCCGAAATAGTTTCTCAAACCTCAATGGCAATTCAACCATATTGATCATGGTATAGAGCCGGATTTCCATCAGAACTTATGGAGCATAAATATATACAAATTTGAGACACTATGCTATAATTACCCAGTCGATAGTATAGAAACCCAATTTTCTCTAAGTTAGACTAATTAACCAAGGGGGAGTCAGAAAGACTAATTTTGATGTCCTGTAGCACTAAGTAATAATCATGAGCAATCCGCAACCAAAGCCCGAGATAGATCCGATCACAGTAACAGTGGTGTTAACAGCCCTGATATTAATTCCCCTAATTATTGCGGGATTCTCGCCCTAAAGGCTAATTAATCAGGTAAAATAGCGCCCCGCAAATCAGCATCACGCAAATTAGCGCGGTAGAGTACCGTGTCCAACATGACAGCCTCAATCAAATTAACGCCACTGAGATTAGACCAATTGAGTTTAGTGCGATAAAGTCGGGCGCGACTCATATTAGCCCCCCTTAAACTGGTCCAACTGATATTAGCCGCCCGTAGGTTGGCTTCACTGAGGTTAGCATCAGTTAAATCAGCCCCCACCATAGTAACCCGACTCAAATCAGCTTGATGAAAATTTGCTCCCATCAGCATCGCGCCACTGAGGGTAGCATTGGATAAATTAGCACCCTCAAGGGTAGAATCGCGCATAATCACATTAGTAAGATTAGCCCCATCCAAGTTAGCACCACTCAAATTTGCCTTTAACAAATTAGTTCGGATCAAAGTGCTGTTAACAAGATGAGCCCCAATAAAATTGGCTTCAGTAAAATTAGCCTCAGCCAAATTAGCATCAGTAAGATTAGCCATATTTAAGGTGACATTTTTGGAGATAGACCCCCGCATACTAGCCCCGGTTAGATTAGCCCTAGAAAAATTAGCATCAGTTAAATTAGCGCTAATCAGGTTAGCATCAGCCAGTTGAGCATCAGTGAGATCGACTCCCATCAATTTAGACTCACGGAAATTAGAGCCACTTAGATTAGTATTAATGAAGCTAGTATTTTCGAGATTAGCCCTGATAAAGCTAACCTCTCGCAGATCCATATCGCTGAGATTGACCCCAACCAGGTTCACAGACCGAAACATTCTTTCACCTGCGGCATATTGTTTGAGTAGCTCCTCAACCTCCATGTTTAATTAACCTCATTATCAGTATTGCAGTATTAACCAGTTGTGGGCTAAAACCCCTCAGAATTATGATTTCAACAAGTTTCCCGACTTTCAGGGCTATATGTCCAATCGTGTAGTCATAACCTGTATATAAACATCATCTCCTGAAAATGGCACATCTGAGGTGATAGTTTAGAATTTGAGGGACACTGGTGATTATCTGCCCCAAATTAGCGATCGCTATAGCATCACGAACCTGGTAAATTATAGGATCATTAGGGAAAGATACCAGAAAAAACAGGTCAACCCCCCAAGATTTAGTAGAAACAGGAAAGCAGAGATGTCAGATAATTTCAGAAGTAAAGCGATTACCCAGGGCAACCAGCGAACCCCTAACCGGGCTATGTTAAGGGCTGTAGGCTTTGGTGATGAGGATTTCAATAAACCCATTGTGGGCATTGCTAATGGTTATAGTACCATTACTCCGTGCAATATGGGCTTAAATGATTTAGCATTGCGGGCAGAAGCGGCCTTGAGACAATCGGGAACTATGCCCCAACTGTTTGGAACCATTACTATCAGTGATGGTATCTCTATGGGTACGGAAGGGATGAAATATTCCCTAGTGTCGCGGGATGTAATTGCCGATTCCATAGAAACTGTCTGTAATGGTCAGAGTATGGATGGGGTGTTAGCTATTGGCGGATGTGATAAAAATATGCCTGGGGCGATGATTGCCATTGCTCGCATGAATATTCCGGCAATTTTTGTTTACGGGGGAACTATCAAACCGGGTCACTACAATGGCTGTGACCTCACTGTGGTTAGTGCCTTTGAAGCGGTGGGACAACATAGCGCTGGGAAAATCCCTGATGAGGAATTACTGGGGATTGAACGTAATGCTTGTCCTGGGGCGGGTTCCTGTGGTGGTATGTTTACGGCTAATACTATGTCGTCAGCTTTTGAGGCTATGGGGATGAGTTTGATGTACTCTTCGACTATGGCGGCTGAAGATGCGGAAAAAGCCGAAAGCACTGAACAATCGGCGTTTGTATTGGCTGAGGCGATTCGGAAACAGATTTTACCGAGCCAAATTCTCACCCGTGATGCTTTTGAAAATGCTATGGCGGTGATTATGGCTGTGGGGGGTTCTACTAATGCGGTGCTACACTTACTGGCGATCGCCAGTTCTATGGGGGTAGAACTAACTCTGGATGATTTTGAAACTATGCGACAACGGGTTCCGGTATTGTGCGACCTCAAACCTAGTGGTCGGTTTGTCACTACGGAATTTCACCAAGCCGGGGGAGTTCCCCTGGTGATGAAAATGTTGTTGGAACATGGTTTGTTGCATGGTGATGCTTTGACAATTACTGGTCAAACTATTGCCCAACAGTTGGCTGATATCCCGACTGAACCTGACCCTAACCAGGAGGTGATTCGCCCTTGGGATAATCCTATGTATGCTCAGGGACATTTGGCTATTCTTAAAGGTAATCTGGCTTCAGAGGGGGCGGTGGCTAAAATTACTGGGGTGAAAAATCCTCAAATTACTGGACCGGCTAGGGTGTTTGAGTCGGAGGAGGAATGTCTTGAGGCAATTCTGGCGGGTTCAATTAATCCCGGAGATGTGATTATTGTCCGCTATGAGGGACCGAAAGGAGGTCCGGGAATGCGGGAGATGCTTGCTCCTACTTCGGCTATTATTGGGGCTGGTTTGGGGGATTCTGTGGGGCTGATTACTGATGGTCGCTTCTCTGGGGGAACCTATGGTCTGGTTGTGGGTCATGTGGCACCAGAGGCGGCGGTGGGAGGTGCGATCGCCTTAGTTAAGGAGGGCGATAGTATTACTATTGATGCTAAAGCCCGCCTATTACAAGTTAATATCACGGATGAGGAATTACAGGCGCGACGGGAAGCATGGCAGCCTCGTCAACCTCGCTATACTAGGGGAGTCCTGGCTAAGTATGCTAAGTTGGTATCTACTAGCAGTCGCGGCGCGGTCACGGATTCTAATTTGTAACCTCGGTTCGACTTAATCATTTTCGTAGGGTGCGTCAGAAGCAGGCTATCTAAATCCTCACCGAATCATTATCGGCGCTACGCACCTCAATCAATTATCCGGGCTTTGATGATAATTCTCGGTGTCTGGTGCGTCAGAAATCAATTATCCGGGCTTTGATGATAATTCTCGGTGTCTGACGCACCCTACGGTACTCACCGAATCATTATCGGCGCTACGCACCTCAATCAATTATCGGGCTTTGATGATAATTCTCGGTGTCTGGTGCGTCAGAAATCAATTATCCGGGC
>NZ_JARPLC010000035.1:0-38188 GCF_032350395.1 Limnospira sp. PMC 289.06 | reverse complement strand
CAGAAATCAATTATCCGGGCTTTGATGATAATTCTCGGTGTCTGACGCACCCTACAGTATGATTAGCTGGGAGTGTCAAAAAAAAGAGTCAACTGTTTGGTCGGCAGTAATGGTAGGGGAAAAGCCCTGCTGTGGTGTCCAATGTAGTGCCCCATCTCGCCCAGTCCAAAATAGTTGAATGTTAAGATTTTCAAGCATTTGAGATGTTTCAGGACTGAGGGTATGGGTGGTGGCGATCGCTACTTGAGGTTTGAGGGTGTCTAGTAGTT
Source organism: Limnospira sp. PMC 289.06 (assembly GCF_032350395.1). Lineage (NCBI taxonomy): Bacteria > Bacillati > Cyanobacteriota > Cyanophyceae > Oscillatoriales > Sirenicapillariaceae > Limnospira > Limnospira sp. PMC 289.06. Next base: position 37,919 of record NZ_JARPLC010000035.1, on the reverse strand, counting down.
GAGAATCCAAATCGTTACCTAACCACCAGAGGACATCAACGGCGGATAAATCGTGCTGTTGTAACAATTGTGATTGTTGTTCTTTGGGGATATTTCCCATGAGTAACCAGCGGCGATCGCTCATGATAAATTCCACCAGAGGCACATCAGGATTAATCAGTTTAACCTGAGTTTCACCTAAATCTAAGTTTTGCTGAACTGGGAGCGTTAGATATTCCCCTTGGGCAGTAACAATTTTATTTTGAATAGCCTGGGCGCTAACTTGATAAGCATTCTTAGAAGCGGGAGTATCATAGAATTTCTGAATTGGTAAAGTGTCTAAAATATGTGGGAAACCGATAGTTAAGCCTAGCTGAGGGTGAGTCAGGATAGCCCAATCAATTTGATTAATGCCCTGCCTTAGTAAAAAGGGCAAAACCGTAAATTTAACTGTGCGTTCATCCCCGGCATTTACTAACAAAACGCGATCGCGGTCTTCCACCACAAGAATAGGTTTTTCGGCGGTAGCTAAAACGGTGACTCGAAATTGGGTAAATTGAGCATAAGCCATGGGCAGAGTTATGATAGCGATCGCCGTTAATATACCAGCCAAAACCTGATAAAATCGGGCATTAATTCTCGTTCTTTTATTATGGTCAGTTTGACTTACTTTGGCTGGCTTGATTATCGGCGATAAGCACAGCCATATATTAATACTATATAAACCGATTAATTGTGCCAGAGACAGAGTGCCTACGGCGATGGAATTACCAGGTAAATTATTAAAAAATTCGACTATATAAATTAACCCTTGTAGGGGGTAATATAAAGCGGATACTAGAACCGAAGCCGCCCATGGCCAGATGAGAGCTACCACTGCGGTTAGCATTCCTCCTAGGGTAATTACCGTAATGAAAGGCACGGCTAAAATATTGACAAAAATACTGAATGGTGATACCAAATTAAACACATATATTTGTAGGGGAAGAATCCAAATGGCGGCGGCGATAGGAACTGCTATACAACTAGCAATTACAGGGGGAAGCCATTGTAGCGATCGCATCAAAGGTGGTACAGTCACCAATAGCCCCAGAGTTGCCAAAAAGCTAAATTGAAAGCCTAAGTCTTGAATTAATAGAGGATTCCATAATAATAGGAAAACTGCCACAGCCAATAACACCGCCAAGGGTCGCACCTGTCGGTTCATGACGAAACCTACCAAGGCAGCTAACCCCATTAAAGCGGCTCGCAGCACGGAAGCTGAACCGCCAGTTAATCCGACATATAACAATAGGATAATTGCACCAAAAACAAATCTCAACTTAGGAGACCAGCGGGCTGTCAAAGCCAGGACTACGCCCAGAAGTAAAGAGACATGAAACCCAGAAGCGGCTAAAGTATGAGCTAAACCGACTCGGACAAAGCGATCGCTAATTTCTGGGGAGATATCCACAGCCCGCCGCCCCAAAACCATGGCTGATAATAGTGTGCCTTTGGTAACATCCAAACCTTGAACCTGAGCCCTGACAATTCGCTGTCGCACCCTAGACAGTCCCCAGCTAGGGGTGGTGTTAATAGAGAGATGGCGACCATACATTCCCGCAAATCCCCCTTGTCTGGCGAGATAGGCTTTAAAATCAAAGCTACCAGGATTTAAGGGGGGTTTTGGTGCATATAAAGTTCCGGTCACAGAAACAGTTTCGTTGCCTTGTAAGCCTGTGGCTTGTAGAATTGGCACGGTAACATAAAGTTTACCCGTAACTGCTTTGTTAACCTGAACCGGGCTGTTCTGATCATTACTGGTAATCTGGTTAACAAGGTTAGCCTGTAGCCAAAACTGGACATTTCCTGAACGAGTGACCCGTGGTGAACTAATCACCCTTCCCCAGACGGTCATTACCAGGTTTTCGGCATTACCACCGCTGACAATTAATCTGCTAATGTCATTAGGTCCTGGTTGTGGAGTTTGTAGTTGAAAATATAGGGTAGCGAGGAAGCCTATTAATCCAGCTAGTAGCCAAAGGGTTCTAGGGATAGGAGGTCGGGGGATGTAGCGCCTATCTGGGTCGGATTTCCTTTGTCTAGCTTGCCTTAAAGAGCGGTTTCTGGTGGAAGTGAGTTGATCGCTGAGACGGCGACGGAGTTTATATTGCCAAATGGTTGTCAGAATTGCCATGGCTATCCCGACCCCTAGGAGAAAATATCCTCCCCAGGTAAAGTTCGCCATGAGTAATCCAACAATATAGGCTAATCCTAGGGCGATCGCAGCCGTTTGGTTCATCTGTCCTGGAAGTCTTTAAGGACTGGTTAGGGTTGGGTTAGAAACCAACCCTGATTGTTTGCTAAATGGATAATCCCAATTTTAGACCGAGTACGGTGTGAATCACCATCACTAATAGGGCGACACTGCCAATATAAGCATGAGCCTTGCGCCATTGGTCTTGGTTTCCGCCAAATTTGCTGAGGGAAATAGCGCCGTTGATTCCTAATAGACCCAAAACTGCGGTACTGGTCCAAAAATGGGGACTTTCAAAAATCGGTTGTCCCTGCATAATTAAGGATAGTAGCCCGCCGCTAAAGCCTAAAGCCATAAATAGGGTCATAAAAGGGGCAAGTTTTCGGTGGCTAGACCGAGAAGCGATCGCCGCCTCTTGGTCTGTGGCTAAACGTCCCTGCCAGCCAGTATAACCGACAAAACTACCCATCACAAAAATTACAATTCCCATCATTAGGGGGTGTCCCCAGTGAACAATGGGTTCGGGAACTCCTAAACCCGCAAAAAAATTGGCGATCGGTTCTAATAAGCCTCTGATGTCCATACTGGATCTGGTTCTCTTCTCTATCCGCTATCAATCCAGATTATAAATGTTTGTTGAGCCATTATCAATCTTTGATTAACTGAAAACCCGCCCCCACTATTGACTAATAAGGGCGGGTTTATAAGTATGGTGTGAGTGAAACCTTGTCTATAGTTAAACACTCACATCAAGCCAAGTTAAAACTTATTCGACCACACCAGGTAAAATTACCGTGTCAACGGCATGAATAACCCCATTGCTGCCTAAAATGTCAGCTTGAATGACACTGGCTTCATTCACCATTACAGTACCGTCCATAACAGTAATAGTTAAGGGCATTCCGGCAACGGTTTCAACAGACCCATCACTGATGTTAGCAGACAGAACTTGGGAGGGGACAACGTGATAGGTAAGAATTTGAACCAGTTGATCACGATTTTCGGGTTTGAGAAGTTCTTCAACTGTGCCTTCTGGTAGAGCCGCAAATGCTTCGTCAGTGGGAGCAAAAACGGTGAAAGGTCCTTCCCCAGAAAGGATTTCGGCTAATTCGGCGGTTTCTAAAGCCGCTACCAGAGTGCTGAATTGGCTCTCGCCACTAGCAATACCGACAATGGTTTCTGTGGGGTCTGAGTCAACTACAGCAGCCATTTCTTCCCCAGCGGGTTCTGCTTGGGCTTCGATAGTTTCATCAGAAACGGTTTCAGCGGTTACTGGTTCACTGGTTTCGGCAATTTGTTCGGTGGGTTCGCCTTGGGTTTCGGTGGCAGTAGGTTCGCCACAAGCTGCCAAAAATGCTGTACCACCTAGGGTAACTAACAGGATCAAAAGCCGTTTAGCCATCAAAGTCATAGTTTTCCTTATGAGAGTTTTCTACAGAATTGTTTACATATTCTTCACTTAATTCAACTTATATTAACACAACTTTACTCTCTGTCAAGTCCCATGCTTGTTATCCTTTACCCATGTCCGCTGTTCTCTGCCCTAGGGTATTGGTTGGCAGGATTAACGACGGTCTTTGAGCCAGAATGTCACCATTTTGCCTCTTCCTTTGACATCAATTACACCCCGTTCCTCAAAAATAAAATTATCCTTGAGTATGGCTTTGGTGGCGGCGGTGATCTGAATTCGTCCTACTTCCCCTTGAGACTCCATACGGGAGGCGACATTGACAGCATCCCCCCACAGGTCGTAGATAAATTTGCGAGTCCCAATTACCCCGGCGACCACGGGTCCGGTATTAATCCCAATGCGTAAATTGAAGGGTTCGCCGTCTTGGCGACGGAAACGGACAATTTCTCGCTGCATATCTAGGGCCATGTGAGCGATCGCCTCTGCATGATTCTCTACAGGAGTCGGTAAACCTCCCACTACCATATAGGAATCTCCAATAGTCTTAATTTTCTCGAGTTGGTGTTTTTGAGCTAGTTCATCAAAACAGGAAAATATATCATTGAGTAAATCCACCAATTCGGTGGGGGATATCTGGGCGGAAAACCCGGTAAAATTGACCAAATCTGCAAACATGACTGTTGCTTGGTCAAAGCGTTCTGCAATCGAATGTGGGCTCTGTTTTAAACGTTCCGCAATAGAGCGAGGCAAAATATTCAACAGCAGCCGCTCAGATTTTTGTTGTTCAACCCGCAAAGCATCTAAAACCCGGCGGCGCTCCGTAGTATTACGAGCCACCCAAATTACGCTATTGTCTGGCATAGGGGAAACTGTCGCAGCAAACCACACCAGATCAGCATCAGTTGCAGAGGGTAAGATATTAACAGGCCCCTGCTGTCCGGGTTCTGGGGGTGCTAATTGCATACTGTATTCTAGGTTAATGGTTTCTCCAGTTTGAATCACTTTCTGGATATTTTCGTAAAAAAGTTGTGCTTGGGGAGTCGGAAATATGTCAAATACTGTTTTTCCGAGTAAATCGCTACTAGGTGTATAGACTACTTCCGCGTTAGTGGTGACTATTTTCTTATAGCGTCCCTCTCCATCAAAAACGGCGATCACGTCGGTCATGGCTGCAAACAAGGCTCGCAATTCGGCTTCTGAGGCTCGTAAGGCTGCTTCTATCCTTCGTCTTTCGGCCACTTCTATGATTAGGTGATGGTTGGCTTCTTGTAAGGCGGCGGTGCGTTCGGCTACCCGATTTTCTAGTTCGTCTTTGGCTTGTTGGAGACCGATTTGTCCTAGTTTGCGATCGGTAATATCTTCGACAGTTCCTTCATAATAAAGAATTTCTCCCTGGGGACTACGGACGGCGGTGGCATTTTCCGAAATCCAACGAACTTGACCATCTATCCTTCGAATTTGGGACTCAAAATCTACTACGGAACCTTGGCTTTCTAAGAGATCAACAAATTCCTGGCGGCGCTTGGGGTCGATATACAGTTGGGATTGAATATCGGTTAAATTGGTCATTAATATGGTCGGGGATTCGTAGCCGTAAATCCTGGCTAAGGCGGGATTAGCGCTGATATAACGACCTTCTGGGGTGGTTTGAAATATTCCTTCTAGGGCATTTTCAAAGATGCTACGATAGTTGGATTCTGCCTGTTTTAAGGCTTCTTCTGCGCGCCGACGGTCTGTAATGTCAATACCTACAAAAAAGGCAGCACTACCGCTGTTATATTTGCGGGCGGCAATTAGGTAATCTCTGGGTTCATTTTTAATATAAGATGTCACTTCTTTATAGGCTTCAAAATTCCCACTATTAAAGAAATCTTCCACAAATCCATTAAATTCGGGACTAGCTTTCAGAAAACCGATGTGCTGACCAATAAATGCCTCGGCGGGGAGGTCGAAGGTTTGGGCTAGGTATTGATTAACCCCTAAATAACGTTTGTTAGAATCAATCCAAGATACTGTTCCAGGTACCACATTTAACACCGCTTCTAACTGGTCTTGAGTCGTTTTTAAGGCGGCTTCTGCACGTTTGCGATCGCTAATATCAATTCCCACCACAAAAGCTGCTTGATTATTATTATACTTGTGAGCAGCAATCAGATAATAATATTCCTCATTTTCTCGGGAAGATGATATTTCTTGATATGCTTCTAATTCCGGACTTTCAAAGAAATATTGGAGAAAATCCTGAAACTGAGAACCTCTCCCTAAAAAACCAATATGTTGATGAGAAAATGCTTCTCTGGGTAAGCCATATAAATTAGCTAATTTTTGATTCACTTCGATATAGTGCAAGTCTGATGTCACCCAGGAAACCGTACCAGGAACCGCTGCTAAAACCGCTTGTAAACGCATATTAGCTTGGCGGAGTTCTTCCTCAGCTTGGCGACGTTGAGTAATATCAATTCCCACCACAAATACAGCTCGATTATTATCATATTTTTGAGCTACAATTAGATAATGGCGTTCTTGATTATCCACATGAGTCCGCACCTCGCGATGAGCTTCTTTTTCAGGACGATTAAATAGGTCACTAACAAAGTCATTAAATTCCGAACTCGTTCCCAAAAAGCCAATATGTTGATTGGCAAAAGTTTCTCGTGGCAGTTTAAATAAGTCTGCCAAAGATTGATTAACTTCCAAATAACGTAAATCGCTACTAATCCAAGAAACCGTGCCAGGTACAGCTTCTAACACCGCTTGCAGTCGAGCATTAGCCATTCTGAGGGCTTCCGCAACTCTGGTACGCTCGACAATTTCTTGCAGTAGTTGATTGTTAGATTCTCGCAGGGCGGCGGTGCGTTCCGCAACGATATTTTCTAAGTCTTCATTAACCACTTGCAATTGAGATTCTACCTGTTTTCTGATTTCAATTTCTTGTTCAAGTTGCTTTCTGGTTTCTTCTAATTCGCGGGTTTTTTGTTTGAGTTTTTCGGCACGTTCTATACTTTGGCTCACCTCAGCAAGTAAGCCAATCACAATTTCGGAAGCATTAAAACTGTTGGCTTCAAACCCTAACCAGGGCAAGGGTTTAATGCGATGAGGACTCGTGTAAATAATCTCAAACTGACCATCAGATTTAGCCCTACCAATGCGGCATAATTTCCTAATATGATGGTTGGGTTCCATACGGATAATGCCACTGGGGGCTGAGAAACTTTGACCGTATGTAGCAATTCGTACCCTTTCCGGGTCGAAAGATTCGGCTAACTCTACGGCTTGTTTCCATAGATAAACTTGACTATAGGCGGCTTCTATGGGGTCGCTAGTAACGCGATCGCTTCCATATCTCGCCTTAAAACATTTAACAAAACGACGATTTTCGGGAGTCTCTAAACTCTGAAAATAACTCCAACAACTCAGATGACCCGTCGCCGCATTCCCGATGCTTTTTAATTCAGTTTCCGAAACAGAAATAGCCAAAACGGGGATTTGTTTAGCGCTTAAACCTGCCGCTTGAAATTGTCGATAAAATGCTATATTGCTATCACCAGTCAGCGTATTAAACACCACATCAGGTTTAGCCCGCACAATACGCGCAATAATCGAACTAAAATCCTTAGCCCCCAAAGGTTGATATGCTTCCCCCACTACATGGCCTTCATTTTGCTGAAGCTGAATTTTGATCAGTTTACTTACCGTATGGGGGAATGTATAATCGGAACCGAGCAAATAAAAGCGCTTGCCGATATTTTCCAACAACCAGGAAACCGCAGGTTCAACCTGTTGATTAGCACAGGCCCCTGTGTGAAAAATGTTGGGGGACTCTTCTAGTCCTTCGTATTGGACAGGATACCACAACCCCACCCCCAATTCTTCTAAAACGGGTTTGACAGCCTGGCGACTGGCTGAAGTCCAACACCCAAAGAGGGTGACAACCTGTTTGTCCTGAATCAGATTTTTGGCTTTTTGAGCAAAGCAAGCCGGATCTGATTGACAATCTTCAATAACAGGTTCAATAAACTTTCCGAGAATTCCTCCACTTTGGTTAATTTCTCGAATGGCCATCAACTCGGCATCTCTGAGGGGCGCTTCGCTAATTGCCATTGTCCCACTCAAAGAATGCAGTATCCCGACTCGTACACCTGGCATAGCTACTGCTTAACGGTTTATAAAATTGATATCAAGGGAACCTCCGACCTGGCTGCACCCAAATTTTCGGGCCGGGGTCTAGCTAGTCTAATATAACTATATTAACTAACTATGGCATAATATGCTCTAGTTCCACCCCTGGCTCCTCAAATATTTGCCAATCATGATTTTAAACAGATAGATGTAATCGTGAACCAGTAGCAGTTTTAGTGACTTCTATTTTGGCTTGAAATACCTCTTTCAGGTAGGGAATGTGGGTGACAGCTAAAATGCAGGAAAAATCTGGGGCGATCGCATTGATGGCAGCAATTAGGCGATCGCATCCTTCCGCGTCTTGGGTGCCAAACCCTTCATCAATAATCAGCATTTGCAGCGCACATCCCGCCCTTTGCGCTAATAATTTAGCTAGGGCTAATCGAATCGCAAAATTAATCCTAAACGCCTCGCCACCAGAATAGGTTTCATAGGGTCTAGTTCCCCTAGCATCAGCAATTAATATATCCAGTGTATCAATTAACTTAGTCTTTTTCCGTTTCGCCGTAACACTGCGTCCACTCCGTTGAGTAACAAACTGTACATGGAGTTGATTCGCCGAAAGTCTCGCTAAAACTTGGTTAGTTTCCGCTTCTAATTGCGGTAACACATTTTCAATCATTAACGCTTGAATACCATTTTTCCCAAAGGCTTGGGCTAATTCCTTATAAATTAGGGCTTGGTGACGACATTCGGATAATTCCTGTTTTTGTTCCCTTTGCTGCTGGCTAAAATTTTCTAAATGGCTTCGTTGTTGTTGCAGCTTTCCCAATTGACTTAAATATTGGTCTAGTTGTTGTCGCTGCTGTTGAATTTTTCCCTCTAGGTTACTAATATATAAGCTAGGATTGGGGGTATCTTCCAACTGTTTAGTTAATAGTAATATCTGTGATTTTATCCCCGCCAAATCCTGCGATCGCACTTGATTTAATTGCCGTAACTCAGCCAGCCGTTGTTGAATTTGTGGATACTGACTTTCCGCCACTTTCAATTGTTCTGCTTTCCTCACCCATTCCTGTGCCTCACGCAACCGAACCCGGACTTGATTATGGTCTTCCAAATTATAGCCACTCTCATTTAACTGTTGTTTTAGCTGAATAATCCTCTGCTGTAATTCCGAGGCGCTTTGTTCATAAATTATCTGGTCTAATGCCGACTGTAATTGTGCTACCATTGGCGGTTTTTCCGCTTGTAAATGCCCTAGTTTGTGCTGGGTATCCCGAATTTGTATTTGCTTAATTTCTGCCCACCTCCAGCGCTTTTCTTCATTCCTAGCCAGAGCGTGGCTTTGTTCATTATAATCTAGTTGTTGCAGTTGCTGATCTAGTTGTTGCAGTTGCTGATACAGTGTGGCGGCGTGACTTCCATCAGATAGCGATCGCTCAATTTTACTAGCTTCCTCTCTCAACTGTTGTAGTTGCAATTCATCATTAATGAAACCCTCTAAGCGTGCTTGTAATTGACCTCGTTTTTCCCGGAATTCTTCATAATTAGATATTTGCCTTTGTAAGGTTGTATATTCAATCCGTAACGCAGCTATTTCCTGTTCAGCACGCGCAAAATCTTCCCTAATTATCCACAGGCGATCGCGAATTTCCTGTTGTTGGTTTTGGTGTTTACCCATCACCAAATTCCAGTGATGTTCATCTAAAGGGCGATCGCATAGGGGACAAACCGGCGCTAACTCTCCCTTATTTTCATCACTAAAAGAACGCCCTAACATTTCCATTTTTTGGTCTAATTCAGCCAACTTTTTCTCATACTCCTGCTGTTGATGAGCCAATTTGTCTAATTGATTATGGTGTGATTGACCCTTAGCTGTCACCCGCGTTTGATAGGTGCGTTTTTTCTCAATTTCTTCAATTGTTTGATGAAGATTTTGTAACTCTTTTTCCGACTCTGGGCGGTTGTCTTTAAGACGGTTCTGGATTTTATTAATCGACGCATACAGTTCATCCAAACGGGCGCTAAGACGAGCTTGAGCCCGGTCTATTTCCCCCTGTATCCGTTGATGTTCTTGCAGAATAGGGGTAACTACAATTTGTATTTTATCTAACTCATTCAGGCGGAGACGAGCCTGAGAAAGCTGGGCAATTCCTGCTTCTACTTCTGGCAGTTCAACTAGCACCTTTTGATATTCTTGTTCCTGTTTGTGCAGAGATTCCAGGCGAGTTTCAATCGTGTCTTTATCCCGTTGTAATTGGTGGATTTTGTCCTGTTGTTGCTGCTGAAGTTCCCGGAGTTGCTGTTGGATTTTTTGGTGACTTTGAAACTGCAAACTCATCGTTTCTTCTGTAGCTTGTAGCGTCTGAAATTCCACAATACCGGCCTTAATTTCTTCCTGTTGTTGCCGAATACTCTCTAATTGTTGTAGTTGAGTTTGGGTCGCGACAATTTCCTGTTCAAGGCGATCGCATTCTTGTTTCGTAGTGCGATATTGTTGTCGCTGTCCCTCTAGCAGTTGTTCACAGGTTTGGCGATATTGTTGTTGTTCTCGCCGGGTTTGCAGTTGCTTTTGGTCAGACTCTTGTTGTTTCTGAAGTTTACCAAGGGTAGCTTCTAACTCAGTGATTTGAGCCACTATTTCCGGCAGTTTTTGTGTCTCCAACTCTCCCATAGTTAAACTTTGTTCTAATTGCTCAATCTTGAATTTATATTCCTTCGAGATATCTTTGGCTTTCTCCACTAAAATATCATATTCATCTAACTTAAGTAAGCTGCCTAAAACTTCTTTGCGATCGCTGGGACGTTTTAACATAAACTCATCAGCTTTTCCCTGACGCAAATAGGCAGAATTAATAAAAGTATCGTAGTCTAGCCGCAGATGTTCTAAAATCTTTTGTTGTGTGCTACGGATTCCCCCTTGACTCAGGGCAGTAAACTTAATTTGCTCCGCTTTTTTGTCCGCTTCTAATGGTGCGATTTGAAAATCCAGAGTACCCGACTGACCTCGGCGGCGAGTCCTAATTACCCGGTATAAGTTACCATGACTAATAAAGATAAAATCTACCCGCATTTGGGTTTCGCCAATTTGAATTAAATCATCTTCAGTCCCCGCCCGACTCTGACCCCAAATCGACCATGCGATCGCCTCTAACAGCGAAGACTTACCCGCCCCATTCGGTCCACAAATGCAGGCAGTATGCAAGCCACTAAAATCTAGGCTTGCGTCGCGATAACTGAGAAAATTCTTGAGGGTGAGTTTCTGTGGGATCATATCGCGATATTCAGATTAAATTCAGTTTGATATCAGTTTGATCGAACCTACCATAATTATAGCACCAATCAATCCCAGATGTTAACCTAGACCCATCCGGCTGCTTATATTAATTGTCTCACTCGGTGTTCTCCAACCATTGCTAACCAAGACATCAGCAAATCAAAAGGTGTCGATCTGAGGTCAACCAACCTGTTAAAATCGTAATATTGTTATTGTGGGCAGCGATTATGACAGAAGATTATCGATCGCCACCGGAAATAGTAAATCAGTTTCAAGCATTGCAACATCAACTCCGAGAGTCTTTCAGTCAAGGGGGAAACCTGAGATTTGAGGATTTTGATGTATTAGTCATTCCATCCCTCACCTTAGATCAGCAGCAATTGCAGAAAATTCCCGGAGTTCATCAGTATGAGGAGAGATTTCTGTTTTCTCTGACTCGTTTACGAAATCCTAGAGTTAGATTAATTTATGTCACCTCCCAACCCCTTCACCCCAGCGTTATTGACTATTATCTGCATTTAATGCCTGGGATTCCCTTTTCTCACGCCCGCGATCGCCTACTATTATTTTCTACCTACGATTCCTCTAATCGATCCCTCACCGAAAAAATCCTAGAACGTCCCCGGTTAGTCGAAAGAATACGCCAAGTCCTGCGACCTAAACGCACCTATATGGTCTGTTTTAACTCTACTCAATGGGAACGAGAATTATCAGTTAAATTACAAATTCCCCTCTGGGCTTCTGACCCAGATTTAGCCTACTGGGGAACCAAAAGCGGCAGTCGTCAGATTTTCGCACAAGCCAATATTCCCCACCCAGACGGCAGTCAATTAGTCTGGAATGAAACAGCTTTAGCCGCAGAAGTTAACGCTTTATGGGAACGACAACCCCAGTTAAAACGAGCAGTAATTAAGCTCAATGAAGGCTTTTCTGGCGAAGGCAATGCTATCCTTAACCTCCAAGGAATTGCTGACATTCCCCCCCATCAAAGGATCGCCAAAATTCGCGATCGCTTCGTGAATTTAAGTTTTCAAGCCAGCCATGAAACCTGGTCGAGTTTCCGTAGCAGAATTCCCGACTTAGGCGCAATTGTCGAAGCCTTTATCGAAGGAGACATTAAGCGATCGCCCAGTGTTCAATGTCAGATTTACCCTTCCGGGGAGGTACAAGTTCTATCTACCCATGATCAAATTCTCGGAGGTCCAGATGGTCAAATTTTCGAGGGTTGTAGTTTCCCCGCTGACCCAGCCTATCGATTACAACTGCAAGACTTAGGCGAAAAAGTTGGTAAAATCTTAGCCCAAAAAGGAGCCCTCGAAAGATTTGGTTTAGATTTTATTGCCGTTCGTCCACCACATACACCAGAGGCTCAATGGGAACTCCAAGCCATTGAAATTAACCTGCGGCGAGGTGGCACAACTCATCCCTTTATGACCCTCCAATTATTAACTAATGGTCAATACGATCGCCATACTGGCTTATTCTATAGTCAGCATAAACAACCCAAATACTATATCGCCTCAGATAATCTTCAGAACCATCATTATCGAGGTCTTTTACCCAATGATTTAATGGATATTATCGCCCAATATCATCTGCATTTTAACAATCGAACAGAAACCGGAACCGTGTTTCACTTAATCGGCTGTCTGTCTCAATTCGGGAAACTCGGTTTAACCTGTATTGGCGACTCTCCCACACAAGCACAGGAAATCTATGATCGCATTGTAGCGGTTTTAGATCGAGAAACTCAGGCGATCGAACAGTCAGAAGACACATTAGAGCCATCCCCAAACCCGGGAACAGTCTCTAAGCATTTATCAGAATCTGTTTATTAATTAGGGTTGTTTCGGTTGATAATGATTACAGCTAGAACAGGGACCTGTAGGATTAACAGCACATAGCAAAAATGCTGAGTTAGCGTTAAATTTACAGGTAGCCTGTTTATTAACCGTCTTTGATAGCAGGTTATAACGCTGTTCGTGATGTTCTATAAACCGTTTGATTTGTCGATGGGACTGTAGCCGCATCCTTTCCATACCTAGGTTATTCATCGCCGAGTTTTGCGTAAATGATCATAATATAGACTCTATCTATATCTTATCCTATCGGCTGGTGTTTTTCATCACAAAAGCCCCCAGGTGTCTTAGACTATCAGCCAGAGCTTCCTGGAAACGGGTTAAGGGGTAGTCGTGATTACCACCCCAACCCGCCGGATTGGAGTTAAGCTACTTTGAGCAATTCTAACTCCTGTTTTTTCTTAACATATTCAGCCAGTTGTGATTCGATTTGCTGGCGCACTTCTTTTCGATAGTCGTAGAAGTGTTCAAAGTGAGCGCACATGACTAGATACATTTCCACAACACCGGGATTTTTACGGATAATATCCAGTAGATAAATCCAAAAAGTCCAGCGAGTTTTGCGGACTACTCCCTGTCGCCACAGCAGAATTGACAAGGCTTTTATAGTTTTCCAACTTAGGGTTCTTCCCCCGGCTTTTTTCCGACGAGGTGCGCCCAGTTTCAGATAATAGCGGTGGGTGCGATCGAGAAACACTTGCGGATCGTATAGTTTCCAAAAACCGTCTATATATTCCTGTGCAATTTCCTCAATGGGACGAGTCGGAACAAAATTCATCAGAGTAGTCTGGTTAATATTGGCGGTTTCCGATCCTTCCAGCAGTCTCCCTTCTTTCTTTAAACGATGCCATAATCCCGTATTAGGGAGAACTTGTAGCATACTAAACATAGCCACTGGAATAGCCGTAGTTTCTACAAATTGGATAATGCGATCGCCCGCCCCAGATTTTTCCCCATCAAAACCAATAATAAAACCAGCCATCACCCGCAGCCCCGACCTGGTAATATTATCCACAGCATCAACTAGGGAATTACGGGTATTTTGGAATTTTTTAGTCAGCGCGAGACTAGCTTCGTCCGGGGTTTCAATTCCCAGGAAAACCGCATAGAAATTCGCCTCTACCATCATGTTCATTAATTCTTGGTCTTGGGCGAGATCAACTGATGCTTCTGTCATCATACGGAAGGGATAGTTATTTTTTTCCATCCATTCTTTCAACACCGGAAGCAGCAATTTTACATTGCGTTTATTCCCAATGAAGTTATCATCAACTAAAAAGATAGTTTGAGTAAATCCTAGTTCCAGGAGGCGATCTAGTTCCGCCACTAACTGCTCCGGCGCTTTCGTGCGAGGTTTGCGACCATATAGGACAATAATATCGCAGAATTCGCACTGAAACGGGCAGCCCCTGGAGAATTGTAAAGCCATCATATCATAGGCTTGTTTCTCCAACAAATCAAACCTAGGAATTGGGGTATTAGTGACATCAGGTTTTTCGCCATTAGCGGCGCGTAATATTCCCTGAGTTTCCCCTCTTTCCAGGGCTGCTACAAACATAGGGAGGGTAATTTCTCCCTCGTCTAGCACTAGAAAATCAGCCCCCATTTTTTCGGCTTCGTGGGGGAGTGCGGTCGGGAAAGGCCCCCCAACAGCGACCATTTTGCCGCGTTTTTTGGCTTCCTGAATTTGGGCAAGGAAATCATTTTTTTGGACGATCATGGCCGACAAAATCACCAATTCTGCCCATTCCCATTCTGCTTCTGTGACCGATCGCACATTGCGATCAACCAGCTTAAATTCCCATTCTTGGGGGAGAATAGCCGCTACGGTCACTAAGCCCAAAGGCGGTAATAGAGCCTTGCAATCGACCAAATCTAAGGTTTTTTCAAAAGACCAAAAACTTTTGGGGAAAATTGGATAAACCAGTAAGACTCTCATGAAATGCACCGAATTAAGGATAAACTAGAGATGGAAATTGGGTGATAGATCAGAGTTTTAAGAAATCGCCATTTTCGCAATTTCTTCCGTGAGAATTTCCACTGTTTGATGAATTTGTTCTTCCGTATGCTGACAGGTCACAAAAAAACGCAGACGGGCTGCATTTTGAGGAACCGAAGGATAGAACATAAACGGGACGTTAATACCCCTATGAAACAGATTTTGGGACAGTTGCACAGAAGCCAGGGAATCGCCCACAATAATCGGAATAATGGGCGAATCTTTGCTGGTTCCTGTGTTTAAATGATGTTGTTTAGCGAGATTCAGGAACAATTGACCACGATCGCGCAGTCTTTGCACCCGTTCTGGTTCTGATGTTAACACATTAATCGAAGCCAAAACCGATGCCGCGTTAGGTGGCGAAATACCCACACTGTAGACAAAACCGGGGGCCGTATATTTCAAGTATTCCACCAAGGCACTAGACCCCGCAATATATCCCCCACAACTAGCGAAAGATTTGCTCAGGGTTCCCATCCACAAATCTACATCATTGGGGTTAACGCCAAAGTGTTCACTCAGGCCTCTGCCCTGTTGACCTAATACCCCAATAGAATGGGCTTCATCCACCATCAGAAAGGCTTTATATTCTTGTTTTAACTCAATAAACCTGGGTAGCTCAGGAATATCACCATCAGTGCTATAAATGCCTTCTATCAGGATTAAAGTCCGTCTATAACGGTGGCGGCGGTCTTGGAGAATTCGGCGCAGGCTTTCCCAATCATTATGGGGAAAAGCAATAGTAGTGGCTCCCGAAAGCAAACAGCCTTGTAATAGACTATTATGGCTGAGGACATCATGGAGAATCAGGTCATTTTGTCCAAACAGATGACCAACGGTGGTGACATTGGTAGCATGACCGCCAACATAAACGATGCTGTCTTGGGTGCCGATAAAATTGGCGATCGCCTTTTCTAACTCCCGATGAATAGGTTTTTCACCCGAAAGCAGGCGGCTGGCGGAAGCCGATGTACCATAGCGGTCTATAGCATCCTTCGTAGCTTGGGAAACTATCGGATCACCAGACATCCCCAAATAGTTATAGGTAGCATAGTTAATTAACTCACGACCGTTAATAATCGTCGTGTTGCTGGCGATACCTTCTTGGGGGGTAAAAAAGGGGTTATCAATCCCCAGAGCCGCGATTTCCTGTTGTTGCTGTTTGATTTTCAGGTATTCTGGATACAGTTCAAACCGATAGTATTCCGGCGGAATATCAGGTAGGGTTTGGGTCGTGGCTCTTTGGCGCAACAATTCGGCTAGGAGATCCCGTTTTTGTTGTGGTGAAAGGTTAGCGGTGCGATCGGATATATTGGTCATTAATGATTTTCCTGTTCAGACAACATTGAATTCAGCAGGGAGTCTACTTCAGCATCAGACATTTGGTTAAGTCTTTCCAGTAGTTGCTGTGCCTGTTGTGGACTCACAGACTGACCGCTGCTGAAAGCTGTCGCCATAGGGGTAGTATCCTGGGCTAGATAATCAGCGATCGCCTTAATCGTGGGATAATCCCAGAGCAAGGTAGGGGGAAGTCTACGTCCAAATTGATTTTCCAGATCTCCAGATAAATTAACCGCCTCAATAGAATTAAGGCCGTAATTGGCAAAATCTTCATCAACATCAATCTCATCTGCATTTAACCCCAATCTCTGGGCTAGTTGGTTAATTAACCAACCTTGGATCGCTTCCGCATCAGGGGACAACCCCACAGACTTAGGCGATTTAGATTGGCTACCCAGTTGGTCAATATCTTTTCCATTCCAAGAGTGGTTCAACACTTGCACTATTCACTCCTCCATCACATTTTAGGCTGGCTATGCAAGATTCCGGGGCAGATTAGGCAGCCCGTCGGCGGTGAATCTTAAATCGCACCTAGACGGTTATTGTGCCACGAAGCCGATCTGATCAATCCTTTGCTGTTTCTGTTACCTCTAACGGACACAATAAGTTCAGTCTTCGACTACCTCCAAAGTCCCCGCTAGGAAACCAGCACGGCAAGCATGACGTTGGATCTTACCACTTGATGTTTTGGGAATGCTTCCAGGTTTTAGTAGCAGGGTAGTATAAACTTGCAAATCATGGTTTTGGGAAACGGCACGGCGGATTGATTGAATTAGATCCTTGGTGCTAAAGGATTCCTCCCTGGAAACACCCCTTGAGGTTTCACGACTAGGACTAGATTGCCGTTTCCAATAGTAGCGTTCTACTTCTGCAATCACCACTAACCTTTCTTCCCCCCCTATATCTACGGAAAATCCTGCTGCACAACTAGGACGGATCAAGGGGTGACTTTGTTCAACCGTCCATTCTATGTCTTGGGGATAATGGTTGCGGCCGTTAATGATAATTACATCTTTCAGGCGACCAGTAATAAATAGTTCGCCGTTTTCGATGAAGCCTAAATCTCCAGTCCGCAAAAATGGTCCTTCTCCGGTGGTGGCTAGATATTGACTAAAGATGGACTCGGTTTCTGATGGTCGATTCCAGTAACCTTGGGCGATACTTGGTCCTGATACCCAAATTTCTCCTACCTGTCCGGGTTCACAGGGTATCCCCGTGGATGGGTCCACAATGGCGATCGCCTGATCTTCCAAACTTGAGCCACAGCCTACTACTGTACGAGTGTTGTCTGTGTGACCATTGGTGGCGATCGCCTGATGTTGTTCTAGGGATGATGCTTGAATCGTTTTCAACGTCGGTAGTTGAGTTTTATCGCCGCCACTGACGATTAGGGTAGCCTCCGCCATACCATAGCAGGGATAGAAAGCCTGGGCATTAAATCCACAACTAGCAAAAGTGCGGGCAAATTTTTCTAGCACTTCATGGGATATCGGTTCAGCCCCATTAAAAGCTAAATCCCAACTACTCAGGTCTAGGGTTTCTATTTGGTCTGGCGTGACTCGGCGCACGCACAAATCATAAGCAAAGTTTGACCCCCCGCTGGTAGTCGCACCATGTCTTGATATCGCTTCTAGCCACCTGATAGGACGTTGTAGGAACATTAGCGGAGACATTAACACCACCGGAAATCCTCCATATAGGGGCTGGATAATCCCCCCAATTAACCCCATATCGTGATAGGGCGGTAGCCAGATCATCCCTATGCTGTCCTTGTTGTGACCGAATTTCTCATAAATCCAGCCCGAATTGTGCATCAGGTTCTCGTGGCTGATCATTACCCCTTTCGGGGTTGCCGTTGAACCTGATGTATATTGTAAAAACGCTAAACTCTCCGGGTCGATGCTTACAGCCTCATAGCGATCGCTCCAACTTTCCCCTATCTGATCGGTAGCTACCCAGTTCAGTTTCTGTAGTTCCCAAACCTCCCCAAATTGCCGCTGTAGACTCGGTAGCACAGATTCTGTGGTTAGGGCTAAGTGAGAGTCCGCGTCTTCTAAAATCCCCATTATCCTAGACAGAGAACGATTGGGGCGCGGCGGATAGGCAGGAATTGGCACTATACCCGCGTACAAACAGCCAAAAAATGCCGTAATATAATCTAGGCCCGGTTGGTATAGTAGTAATGCTCTCTCTCCCCGTTCGCTGATGCTTTGGAGATGGGCGGCGATCGCTCGACATATTCTGTCTAACTTTTGGTAGGTTAAACTGATGGTTTCAGTTTCTCCATCCACTAAAAATTTATAAGCAACTTTATCGGGTTGATGGATGGCTCGACCCTTTAATATTTCCATTAACGTTGCTGCATCAAACGGATGTTGGAAAGCAGTCATTAAGTCTTAATAAGTGATTGAGTAAGCGAAAAAGTTTCCGGTCTCTTGGATAATATAACCTATTTTAATTTTTTGGCAACTTTTTTGTTGATTGGATGCTGACATCATCTTTTCCGGCTGACCCTAGGGACTATAATTACATCCCTAGAGTCTACAGGCTTATAGCCCGCTTCAAGTTTACGCCGTTTTTTGATTAATCATTATACTGGCGATAAATTACCCCGGGTTACTGTCGGGAATTTTGTGGATCTCTCTGCCATACTTGGTCTAGGCGATCGTTCCATTTTTTCTGATTCGCCGTCGCTTCCTGAATGTATGGAGAAGCCGCAATTACTTTAATCAATAACTGATTAACCGCCGACAAAGGAAACTTTAATGGTCGCACAATATCCAAGAATAATACTACCCGAATTCCATCAGTTTCATTCCACACCTCATGGGGAAATGAATCATCAAATAACATACATTTTCCCTCTTCCCAATGCCGGATTTCATCCCCTACTCGCAGGCGGCATTTTTCCCTTGGCTCCGGCACTTTTAAACCTAATAAACACCGAATTACCCCCTTGTAAGGTCCTCGATGTTCCGGGATATGTTTACCCGGCAATAATATCGAGAAAAATGCCGTTTTTAAACCGGGTATTTTTTGGATAATTTCCGCCGTTTGCGGACAGCGATCGCAGCTTTCCGCCGATTTAATTCCATAGCCATATAAACAGTACGTTTTCCACAGATTATCGGTACTCGCATTATAGGCTTGATCCGGCGAAATATCTTGAAAATTAGGCAACTCATCCCGATATTTTAACAGTTCGTCTACCTCCTCGCGGATTAAATGCCAATGGCTTTCTAACAGCTCCACCCATTGGAAATGTTCCGGGTATTTGGCAGCGTCAAAAAATGCCGTATCCCCAATTTTGGAAGATTTACCAATCGATGTTTCTAACCCTCTTAATATCGGTTCCCCAATGCCATAAATTAAGAAATTTCGCAGTTTATCTTTAAAATTGCTCTGTAACCCTACTTCAGTCATAAATAGCACTTTTCCTGATTTGATTAATCACCTATATAATAGTATAGGTATATTTAATTATACAAGACCAGGGGCAACCAAAGATATCTGGTTGCGATCGCCTGGCCTAAGCTAGTTGCTCTTTGTTGATTAACTGTTAACTCCCTCTCGCCGCACCAGATCGGAAATATTGCTTTGTTGCAAGTTTTCATATTGCCATTGTCCGACCACCTCCAGAGTCCCCGCGAGAAACTGACGGCGACAGACTTGGCGTTGAACCTTACCGCTGGTAGTTTTCGGGAGAGTTCCAGTCTTCAGTAATACTACCGCAAAAACATCCGCCAGATGCTGATCAGCGATCGCTTCACGGATAGCCCCAATAACCTCCTCCACATTCAGCTTTCGCAGAAATTGCCGTTGTACCTCATAAGCGATCACCAGACGTTCTTCCTCCTCAACTTCAATCGAAAAAGCCGCCCCACAGCCAGGACGTAACTGATCATGACAAGTTTCCAAAGTTTGTTCAATATGTTGGGGATAATGGTTGCGACCCCAGAGAATCATCATCTCCTTCATTCTACCCGTAATAAATAATTCCCCATTCTGCCAAAACCCCAGGTCACCCGTCCTCAGAAACGAACCCTGATTGTCTAATTTAGCCTTAAACGTGCGATCGCTTTCCGAGGGGTTATTCCAATAACCCAAACCAATACCCCCGCCACGCAACCAAATTTCCCCTACTTCTCCCTCAGCACAACGGGTGAGCGTTTCCGGGTTAGCAATAGCAATTTCATCCCCTAGCCAACCGCGACCACAGCCCACCACAGCTTTCGCGCCAGGATGATCACTCTCCACAGCTACCACCTTATTCTCCTCCAAAGCCGTGCGATCGACATAGCGAATCACCGGAAGATCTGCCTTTCGACCCCCAGAAATAAATAAAGTCGTCTCCGCCATACCATAACAGGGATAAAAAGCCTCCCGCCGAAAACCGCACTCAGCGAACGTTTTCGCAAAATTATCTAAAGTTTCCGCGCGGATAGGTTCAGCCCCACAAAATGCCACCTCCCAGCTACTTAAATCCAATTTTTTGAGATCACTAGCGCTCGCCTGTCGCCACAGTAAATCATAGGCAAAATTCGGCCCCCCGCTCGTCGTCGCTGCGTACCGAGATATCGCTTTTAACCAGTTCATTGGTTTCTGTACCAGCGCCACCGGAGACATTAACGTTACCGGAAAACCACCATATAGCGGTTGAATGACCCCCCCAATAAGTCCCATATCGTGGAATAGGGGTAGCCAGATCAAGCCTTGACTTTCCTCGGTATGTTCAAAGGCTTGATCAATAATTTCCGAGTTGTGTAGGACGTTTTGGTGAGTCACCATCACTCCTTTTGGTGTTCCCGTAGAACCCGAAGTATATTGCAGAAATGCTAGGGTTTCCGGGTTGATGTCTGGCGGAGACCAGGACTCTCCTAGGTTCGGGTTTAGGGTGTCTGTAGTTATCCAGGGGAGTTGCTCGAATTTCGGCCCTAATTCCGGGACTTTTTTTAATAGTCCTTGTATATGGGATAGCAGTGGTTTACTCGTTAGCGCTATTTTCGCCTCTGATAATTCCATGCGTTCTTGCAGTTTTCCTAATCCTTGGCTAGACCGGGGTGGGTTATCCGTTACCGCCACTACCCCCGCATACAGACAGCCAAAAAAAGCCGCGATAAATTCTAGTCCCGCCGTGTAAGGATACACTACTAATACATGGGTTCCGGGGGGGACGTGGCGACGAATTTCTGCGGCGATCGCTTTCGCTTGTTGGTCTAATTCCCCATAGGTTAAGCGCCCCGACTCCGTTTCTCCGTCCGCTAAAAATGTATAGGCGTTTTGGTCTCTCAATTTTTGGGCGCGATC
Source organism: Limnospira sp. PMC 289.06 (assembly GCF_032350395.1). Taxonomy (NCBI): domain Bacteria; kingdom Bacillati; phylum Cyanobacteriota; class Cyanophyceae; order Oscillatoriales; family Sirenicapillariaceae; genus Limnospira; species Limnospira sp. PMC 289.06. The sequence goes on along the minus strand of NZ_JARPLC010000035.1, from coordinate 16,388 downwards.
GCCCAGTAGGTCTACTAACGTTTGATACTCAGTCATTTGGTCTGCATATCCCATCTTTTTGATCAAACCACATTTTGCCACTTCCTACCCCCCCTTTAACTTCCCTCACATTTTTACCAAAATTATCCATTTTCTATTGACAAATATCAGGACTTGACTTATTATATAAGCATGGGAATCTGTGCCGGCATATATATAGAAATTTTGCCCATATCTTCATATCCCAAGAAGTCAAGACCCAAATTTTCCTGGGTATTTGCTAGTTTTTCAACCCTCCCCTACAGACCTTAATGGCGATCGCATAATGATCGCTACCGATACCGCTGCAGTTTGACGCGCCCTGCATTTAATTAACCTTTAAACAGTTGACAAACCGCCGCACTTGACATATAATGTTATTGTGGGAATATGTGCGGACATATATATCGCTTTTCAGGGCCAGGACCCCTTCGATATCATTTAGAAATCCGAAAAATTGCCATAAAAGCCTCACCACCATTTCATCTTAATCCCAACACCATCCAAACACCATAGTTCATCTCAGGTCAGTATTAACTTTTTTATTCCTGAATAGTCCCCAAAGTTACTGAAAAAGCCCACAATAGGGAAATCGTTGTCAATAAATGCGAGGCAATGACAAACCCACTTGATTGACAGGGACTCAGGGAAGCTATTACTATTTGCTGGCTGACTTTGTTTTTCCCGCATCTGCCAATTTTCGATAAATCAATAGACTATGCAAATCTTCTTGCGAATCTGGTTAGGACAAATTATCTCCGTAATCGGCACATACATCACAGACTTCGCTTTAGGGGTGTGGGCTTATCAGACCACAGGTTCTCTAACTCTGTTTGCTCTGATCATGGTGTTAGCCTATCTACCCAACCTGCTAATTTCCCCCATAGCAGGGGTGCTAGTAGATCGGTGGAACCGACGTTGGGTGATGCTAATTGCTGATTCTACCACAGGTGTGACAGCAATTGGGATGATGATTCTGTTACAGTCCGGCAGCCTGGAAATTTGGCATATCTACATAGCCGTTAGCATCAGTTCCGTAGCTAACGCCTTCCACATTCCAGCTTATATGGCAGCGATCGCTCAAATTGTCCCCAAACAGCATTTAGGTCGAGCTAACGGCATGGTGCAGATATCGCGGGCACTCGCTAGGATTTTAGGTCCGACCATTGCCGGCTTTTTAGTAGAAGCAGTCCAGTTGCAGGGCGTATTAATCTTTGATTTTGCCACCTATTTACTAGCCACCATTGCTCTGCTGAGTGTGAGGCTTCCCGATCCGAAACCAGCAGCATCAAGCGATCGCAAAACCTTTAATTTTGAACAGCTCTGGCAGGAAATTAGCTCCGGTTGGGATTATGTAGCCGCGCGTCCGGGACTGTTAGGGTTAATGCTATTTTTTGCAGTCATTTATCTAACAGAAGGAATGATCCAAGTTCTTTTCTGGCCGATTATTCTAAGTTTTGCATCTAGTTCCCAATTGGGGATAGTGTTATCTATTAGTGGTTGCGGGATGTTATTCGGTAGCCTAGTAGTCAGCGCCTGGGGAGGATTAAAACGCCAAGTTAATGGAATTCTCTTGTTTGTCACCCTGCAGGGACTCTGTTTATGTTTAGGAGGATTTCAACCTACCCTATTTTTAGCAGCTATTGGCGGATTTGGTTATCTATTCTCCCAGCCCATTGTCATCAGCAGCAACCAAACCATCTGGCAATGCAAAGTTCCTGAATATCTGCAAGGAAGAGTTTTCGCTTTACAAGGGTTATTTGAAAAATCCTTATTAGTTGTAACACAACTCAGCGTCGGACCTCTCGTTGATGGCATTTTTGAACCCATGATGCAGCCTGGGGGAATATTAGCAGATCGAGTCGGACATATTATCGGTATGGGACCCGGACGGGGAAGCGCTTTGCTTTTGTGTGGGGTCGGTTTGATTAATATTGCTGCCGTCATTATTGCCTATCGCAGTCCTCGTCTCCGTCGTTTGGAAGCCGAGGTTCCGGATCGCGATCGCTCCTTCTGCTAATGTAGTTTCTAGTTAACCTTAAACTAGACCCCGTAATGCTGCCAACTCTTCCACAATTAAAGGGGGTTCATATCCTAAATCAAACGCTTGGGAACTGTCTAGGGATGTATCGGGAGAACGAGGGGCGATCGATTTAACATCCTGTTGCTTTCCTGGCGTAATTCTATCCGCTGGTAAATCTAGCACCTGCGCCATTAGTAAGCCAAACTCATAGCGAGATATCCTCTGTTTTCCCCCTAGGTGTAATATCCCATTCACCTTTTTTTCGATCGCCAACAGTAACCCCTTCGCCGCCGTTGTGCCGCTAACCGGCGTGCGAAACTCATCCTCAAACAGATTGAGGAAATTTCCCGATTTTAGGGTTTTGATAAATCCCTGCATAAAACTACCCCCATGGGGTGACGCTATCCCATACATTAAAGGCATTCGACAGATAGCAGCTTGGGGATATCTGGCTAATATTTCCCCCTCCGCTTTCACTTTCTGTTCCCCATAAATGTTAATCGGACAAACTAGATCAGTTTCTCGATAGGGAGGGTTCAAACCATCAAATACTAGGTCAGTCGAAGTAAACACATAAGGAATTCCGGCCGCGCCGCACAAACTCGCCATATCCCCAGCCGCTACCACGTTAATTTTATGAGATATATCTGGGTTCTCTTGGCAAAAATTCGGTTTTGAAGCCGCCGCTGCATGAATTACCGCATCGGGTTTTATTTCTTCCCATACCTCCTTTAAGTCTCCTAACACGGTCAAATCAGTTTTGATAAATTTGACACCACTATCTGTCACCGGACTGGAATTATAGGTTCCGTAAACTTCCCATCTTGATTTGGCTACCTGGCATATATTCCAACCCAAGAAACCACTCGCACCTGTCACTAACAGTTTTTGATTCATCGCTTTTCATTGCCTGGCTTTTGGTGCTGTTATCTTCCCGCCTAATAGTCGATAGTTTTGGGGATAATCCTATATATATGCCGCCACAGATTCCCATGCTTCTATAATAGGTCAAGTGCCAGGGTTTGTCAATGCTAAATCATCATTTTTTGGGGATTTATTTCTATGGGGAAATGTACTTAGTTCTTCAACCCCCTAACCGCCAGATGAACCTTAATGCACATAATGGCGTTTTTGTCAATAGCCAGATTTTTGGCCGTCCACTTTAGCCCCAAAACTCGTGCATCGTGATTTTAAGTTTTAGCCAGAGAATATTGATAATCCGCGATATAATCAGGGTTGTAGCCTCTTTTTTTGCGTCAGGACACAAGAACCCCTTGGATGCGATTGTTTACAGCATACCAAAACCCCCATGAATTCGTCAAGTGTTTGAGAGTAATTCTCAATAAAATTGTAACAATTCTTAACATACTTTTAAAATTCAAAACCTTGGGGATTTATCTATCAGCAAAACTTAACTATGCCCGATAATATAAGGGGATAGGTGAGGGGGGCGGGTTTGTTAATATTGTAGGTAGTAAGTTTAATTAACTGTGAAACCCGCCATTACCGGACAATTGAGAATGGATAACTAAACCCTAGCCCTAACTACTTGTTGTAATACAGCTTCAAACATTTTAATACCATCAGTATTACCCAACATAGGGTCAGCAGCTCTTTCCGGGTGAGGCATCATACCAACAACAGTACCGGATTGGTTACAAATTCCGGCAATATTATTGAGGGAACCATTAGGGTTATCGCCTTCATAGCGGAACACGACCTGGTTATTATCTTCTAATTGTGCCAGAGTTTTTTGGTCGGCATAGTAACACCCCTCACCGTGAGCAATAGGAAGAGTAATCACCTCATTAGATTGATATTTTCTAGTCCAGGGAGTTTTATTATTGACAACTCTGATGGGAACACGATCGCAAATAAAATGCAGATCCCGATTACGAACTAAAGCCCCAGGTAAAAGTCCGGCTTCGGTTAAAATTTGGAAACCGTTACAGATACCGATCGCAAATTTACCAGCATTTACATGGTCAATGGTAGCGCGAATAATGGGAGAAAAACGGGCGATCGCACCACAGCGCAGATAATCACCATAACTAAACCCGCCAGGAATGACTACCACATCAATATCAGAAAGGTCTGTATCTTGATGCCACACCATGCGGGTGGGTTTGTTTAACAGTCCCTGTGTCACCCAGGCGACATCGCGATCGCAGTTAGAACCAGGGAAAACTAGGATACCAAATTTCATATCTAATGGGCTGTAGTGGTTGCAGTTTCCGATAGGGGGGTTAAATCAAAACGATAGGTTTCGATGACCGGGTTGGCTAAAATGCGATCGCAAATTTGATCAAGTTGCTGGACTGCTTCCGCTTCGTCCGCCGCCTGGAGTGTCACCTCTATATATTTACCAATTCGGATTTGTTCGACATTTTGATATCCCATCTGCTGAACGCCGGAACGAACCGCCGTCCCGGCTGGGTCTAACACTGAAGGACGAAGGGTGACGTAAACTTTAGCTTGAAATGTTTGTGCCACAAAACTACCCATGTTGTTTAACTAACAAATCTTATTATCCACCAAACCCGGATCACAAGAAACATCCACGAATGATAAACTGGGACAAGGCTTATTGTGGCTTCTGGCAAGTGTCACAAAATCTTCATAAACATGACACAGGGCTGTAACAAGGGGTGACTATTCTTAAAACTGTAAGCAAGTTTAGTAACTCGCTCCTCACACCATCATCCTTTGTTGTTCCACCGTCACCGCGTCGGTGGATTTTTTTTGGCTGCTAGGTTGATTTTTTGTTCAATTTTTAAAAAAATGTACGGCCAGGGTGGCTGTGGGGGTTGACAGGCGGCGGGAACTCATGCTAATATATTGACATTTCTTTAAATAATGAATTATATTCAAAAATAAAAAAAGTTTAAATATTCCTATTATCTAAAATAATATCAGAAGTCAACCAAAAAAGCCAGGAAACCCCCAAAAAAGAAATTTTTTGTAACATTTCTTAATTTTTTGTTACAAAAATTAACATAATTCGGTTCACACTGGTAAGGGGTTATACTATTGTATGAGCGCATAAGTGGAGGAAAAACAACGGTTTACACACGCCCCTTAGCCCGTCTAATCGAACAGTTCCAGAGGCTGCCCGGTATTGGGCCAAAAACAGCCCAAAGACTTGCTCTTCATATTATCAAACGGCCAGAGGAAGAAGTACAGGCCCTAGCGAGGGCGTTGTTGGAAGCGAAAAAACAGGTAGGTTTGTGTCAGGTATGTTTTCACCTGTCGGCGGAACCTGTTTGCGAGATTTGCCGTAATCCGCAACGCGATCGCGAAACGATATGTGTAGTTTCGGACTCACGGGATGTAATCGCGTTAGAGAAAACCCGTGAATATAGGGGATTGTATCATGTTTTGGGGGGAGTAATTTCTCCTATGGATGGTATTGGGCCAGAACAACTAACAGTTCAACCCCTAGTGAGGCGGGTAAGTCAACAAAAGTTTAAGGAAGTGATTATCGCGGTTAACCCAAGCGTGGAAGGGGAAACGACGACATTATATTTAGGTCAATTACTGAAGCCTTTTACGAGAGTAACTCGTATTGCTTTCGGTTTACCTGTGGGTGGGGATTTAGAGTATGCTGATGAGGTGACGTTAGCGCGGGCGTTAGAAGGGAGACGGGAGTTAGACTAATGGAGGGGGCTGTGACAGTTATCACCAGCTATAAGTGTTTTAACTCACCAAATTACATCTGTATAATCACTGATTGTCTGATAGCAGATCACGGATCTAATCTGAGAAATGGAGGATGATAAAAGTGTCGAGTTCAAAACGCACTTATGTCTCCAGTCAAACTACTTCCGGGCGCACTCTCAGAAATCATTGCATCGGTAACTGAAACGAGATCTTTGACTAAAGCCGATCGCTATGGTCTAATGGCAGCGGTACTAGATGAATCCTTAGAAAAAGAAGAACTACGAGTGATAGATCGTCTATTGTACTCAATTCGGCGGGGACGAGTCCAGCTAGTAGACGAAATATAAGTAACGCTATGAATAAATCGAGTCGATCAACAGAATGAACTCGACAGCTTTCTGTTTATCCCAGGAGAGTCCGCTTATGCGGACTCTTTTTGATCTGCGAAATCAGTAGCGGGGTACGGTATCATCAACGATTACAGAGTAAGCATCAATGCCGCCGGTAATATTTTTAACATTAGTAAAACCCTGTTGAATGAGCCACTGACCCATTTGGGCTGAACGTCTGCCATGATGACACATTACCCAAGTTTCCTTATGGAGGTCAAGTTGAGTCAAAATGGATTCTGACCACTGCTGATGTTCACTCAAGGGGTAATTAACAAAACCATCAATACTAGCGATCGCCAATTCTTGAGGTTCTCGAACATCAATAAGCTGCACCTCTTGGGTAGGCTTTTGTAGGTAGTCAGCAACGGTCTTGACATCAATTTCAGGTAAGTAAAAAAATTGAACCGACATATAACTAGGGTATTTTTAGTTCCTGTATCAATTTGAATAATTATGGCAGATTCTGGAGAAGGTTGCGGAAAAGTTGTAGGGGCGGGTCCTGTAGGGGCGGGTGCTAAAGCCAGCCACAGCACACAGGATAAGACTGCTGCACCCGCCCCAAGACAGCCACAGCACACAGGATAAGACGGCTGCACCCGCCCCAAGACAGCCACAGCACACAGGATAAGACGGCTGCACCCGCCCCAAGCCAGTCACAGCACACAGGACAAGACTGCTGCACCCTCCCCAAGACAGCCACAGCACACAGGACAAGACTGCTGCACCCTCCCCAAGCCAGCCACAGCACACAGGACAAGACTGCTGCACGCGCCCCAAGCCAGCCACAGCACACAGGATAAGACTGCTGCACGCGCCCCAAGCCAGTCACAGCACACAGGATAAGACTGCTGCACGCGCCCCAAGCCAGCCACACACAGCACACAGGATAAGACTGCTGCACGCGCCCCAAGCCAGCCACAGCACACAGGATAAGACGGCTGCACCCGCCCTAGGGGATAAAAGATTGCTAAAAAACAATAGTATCAGGGTGATTGGGTAACTTTAGTTGAACCAATGGGGGATTCTGACGATAGATAATCGCGCCACTACAGCCAGTAACGGGACCTTGAAACAAAAGACGCTGACCATCAGCAGCTTCGACAAACATATTACCAATACAGACCCTACCGCCGCGACTATCAACCTCAATTTGTAGAGTCTTGAGAGTATGGAGGTCGGTAATTGTCGCTTTGAGGAGGCGATCGCGTTTAACTACGCGCACTTCCATCGAATCAATACGGAAACTATAAGCATGACCATCAGAAGAGGAAAGATTGATCTGTACTCCAGGGGGCAATCCTTGGACAAGATTGATAGCACTCTGCTGGGATTTATGGGTTGTCAAACGGTCTATGGGTGGGAGATCGGTAGGTAAAGCGTCTAAATCAATCCTCCAATCGGAGGCTTTGCGGTTAATTTCCTCACTTATAGCGGTAGCCCGCCGAGGGTCAACGTTGGCGGCATAATTTTGTTGTTTAATTTTATTAACAATCCAACGTTGTCGAGCAAACACCTTTAAATGGAGGTTTTCGGCTTCAACAAACTGCTCATAAAATCTTAAAGTCCGCACTAAATCGCCAATTCTTTCGAGGACTACGCCGACTTCCGGAACTGCTAGATAGGCTTTCCAATCGGAATTGGATAATACTTGGTCTATGAGGGTCATATAGCGAGAGCGAGCAATACGCACCTGTTGTGGGGTCAAATTAGAGCGAGCGAGTTGTCGGATTAACTCAAACTGTAAGCCTTTGATTTCGGATCGAGAACACTCTTCTAAGGCGGCGATCGCATCAGACCATTGTCGGGAGCGCATCAAATATTCTACCCAGTCGCGGTAGCGATTTTGTGCAAGTAAGGCGCGTCTAACACATTCGCCATATTTTAACCACTGGGCGGTGACGGGACGACCGGCGCGTTCCCATTCAGCAATAATGCGATCGCTATTTCCGGCTCGTTCCAAATAAGCCAAACCTTCTGGGAAGCCTAATACATCAGCTAGAGCAATATTATATTCCCGTCGGTCAGTAGACCCACAACGCTGCCAACAGCGGACGGCGCGCCGCAAGTTTTTAGCTCGATAGAAGCATTCCCCAGCAATATCTAGGAGGCCATCATATTTGGCTTCATCTAAGGCTTCCAATACATCACCAAATCTTTGCCACACAGGGAGAGATAATCGCTTTTCGGCCATCAAGCGTTTGATTCTGCTGGCATATTCAGAAATGGCTGCTTTCCAGGGTTTGCGGTTGTGGTCCGGCGTGCGAGAACCGAGGTGGGGGTGATGAGGACTATACTCGGTGGTAGGATTTAATCCTGCAGAAGTGTCTAAATTGACTGTTCCCAGATCGGTGGTGGATTTTTGTGCTATGGCTTCTTCCAAAAATAGGGTAAATTGCTCGACTACAGCTAGGGTTTTGGTGGGGGTTGCCATAAATTCGACTAGGGGACGTTCTGCTGGTCTTGATTCAGGAAATTGGTGATACCAGTCGAGTAGGGCTTGCCAACATAGACCATGCCAGAAACATTCCCAGGCTGCGTCGTTTTGACCATAGCGACTAAATAATAGCCCGGCTTCTCGAAATCGGCGATCGAATCTCAGGGCCCAGGCTTCACATAATAGGGCTTCTGTTTGCTTTCCGAGTTCGAGATAAAACTGTTTAGCCCGTCGTAGGGAAACGGGATCTTTCTGCATTCGGCCATTTTCTTCAAATTCTTGGGCTTGTAATTCCCGGTGATCAAGATCGAGATTTTCGAGACTATCCCCCCAATTTAAACCGCCTATATAGCCTTCCCAAATCTGGCGATCGTCTGATGCAGCTAAACATTGTTCTAGTTGGTATGCAGATTGGTGTAACCAGTCTGTGGTTGCATATTGCCAGAGGAAACGATCGCCGACTTCTGTATCAATGACTATTAGGTTAGTGATTCCTCGACTGGCTGCTACATATAATTTATTGAAAAAATACTCTAATTCTAAGGGATGTTCTTGGTCTAAATTGATATAATCCCAAAGCGATCGCCCAAATTCCTTGGCAAACTGTTCGCCAAATTTATATAAAATTACTAGGGGGAATTCCAAGCCTTTGGCTTGAATGGCACTTAACACATTTTTCGGGGGATTGGTTTCGCTGGCTCCCGGATATAACGAAGATAAAAAATCATCATTTTTAATATATGTTAATTCGCCGTTTGCTTCACACGGTACAATAAAAATGGGGGATTTTTCGATGTGGCTTTTGAGGTCATTTACGGAAAAATTACGCTGACCAAAGATGAATTTTTGGGGATGACGAGCATTGGCTATTGGTTGCCATGCTTCCTGGGGTTTGAGTTTGGGGATTTTAAAAACTAGATGCCGCCATAGATGAATTAAATTGGTCATTTTGACTATGGCTGGGCTGGATCTATAATTGGATTCTAGTTCATAAAATGACATTCCTAGATTGAGTTTTTGGTCAGGGTCTAGGTGAGAAATTACCTGATCAAAAAAGGTGGCTTTGACACTTTGCCAACGAAATCCGGTGGGGTTAAGGGTCTGAAATGGATCCCCGGCAAAGGCAAAGGGTAAACTGGGAATGGGGGGATACATAACTGAGTCAGAAAATAGAGAGAGTTTGACGATTAGCAATAGTTCTAATTTGGTGAAATCCTGGGCTTCATCACAAAAAATTGCTGTATATTTGGGGAGGCTATCACCTTTGACTTGCAGGACTCGCCGGATTAAGTCTTGGTCATCCCAATAGCCATCATCATGGGTGAGTCTATAGTACCACGGCCAAACCTGTTTATAAATGGCATCAAAGACTTCTGAGGAAATGGTTTTTTCTCGGCGGGGAACATCATCATAATCCTCTGGGGTCATGTATTCATCGTTTTGATTGACGAGGCTATAGCCTTTGATGAATGTGCGGATAATATGCCAGCATAATTCTGGAGAGTAGCGTTTTTGGCGATGGGTAAAGTTTTGGCGGAAGTCGTAAAAGGAGATATAGCGATCGCGATCAAATTTATCGCTTTCTTCTGGAGGAAGTAAATTAATTAGAAAATCTTGGAAGGATTGAAAGCAAGGTTCTAAGGGTGGTTTTTTCTTCAGGTTACTGCTGTTTAGCATGAACTTATAGTTAGTTATTAGCAGCTTTTCTACTCCTTGTTTTGCGCGAGTTAGCAGACGTTCATTATAAGTCAAAAATAGTGGTTTAATGACTTTTTCTGGCAGTTTTTGAGCATAAATTTTCCGGTAGCGATCGCAGTATTCAGCAAACAAATAAACCAACATGGTTGATTTGCCACTCCCCGCGCGACCATTGATAAATAAGGGTAGAGAATTTTCAGAATCAGGGCTAGAAAGTTCATGTAAAATTCTTTCTTCTTCCACAGAAAGGGCTAAATTAATACCATTATCTGCTTCAATTTCTAGCCAAATTTCCCTATCTAGGACTAAATAGTCTGGATAAGCGCGACGGGTATAACGCGAGAGAATATCATAAGTAATGGGTGTGGAAAAAATACCCTGGGGAAAGTCAAGAGTTAACAGCCGGGTCTGTTGTAGCACCGCCTCAATATCGGCTGGCTGGGGTAGACCATCAAAACTGGCTACTAAGAACACTACCCGACGAGGTAAGCCGTCGGCTGTCTCTAAATGGCTATAGAGGACATAATTACTACTGTCTGGTTTGCAGGTTAAGTATAAATTTGGCCAGGGAGTGTGCTGTTTTTCTTCCTGTCCTTCGACAATGGCTAGGACAATTTCACCATAACTCTGCCATTGGTCGCGAGTTTCCTGCTGCTGAAACTGTTTGACCCAGACCTCACCTTCACAAATAATGCGATCGTCTGTCTTGCGAGTCCAGGTAGGTCGTTGTAGCCAACCGTGATAGATTTCTGGTAAAAATTGTTGACGGAAAGGCCCTTTTTTTCTTTCTCGTTGGCCTTTGATACTATTTTCTAGGTCGGTATAATCAACTAGAGGGTCTAAATGCTTTTTCCCGTAGTCTTCTGGGTTTTGCAGAAAAGACTCATATTCATTACCCCCCCTAGTCAAAACATCGAGTAAACACAATACTCGCTCATTCTTAAAAGGAAAGATTTTCCCCAGTAGTCTGAGATTACGGACAGGCCGCTTCAGATAGGGATAATTCCAGTTAAAATAGGCATGGACAGCAGAACTGCCCTGGGTCTGAATGGCTACTACTAATTCTGCAATCTGACCCTGAACACCAAATTGTTTGGCTTGTTGATCAAACCTGGGGGTAGTGTAAATATACATAGCTCTTGCGGATTTCCAATTAACCCAGGGGTGCAAACGAATCACACCAAATCTAACTAATTATACTTACAGATACCCACTAATTGTGTGATAATGGCTGTGTCAGTATCAGAAACATCCCGGCTCAGGTCTAAGGTAACAGGCTGAAACCTAAGCAGGGGTATGATTTCATAAACTGCTGTGCCTTGTCTCGCGCTGAACATAAATTGGGCTGTGGGGGGGTCACTTAAATAATTAGGCCGACGCTTCCCATTTGATGCACATGGTATCAATTAAAGATGTTCAGGGCGACTTAAAATATGCACAACTTGGTTTTTTGGGAACGGCTGTTTTAATTAGGTTTGAGAATGCAATCAACTTTCAACCAAAATTCTTTGCGGGAACAACAACACCCGTTAATTAGCCGATTGGCGAACAGTATTGAACGCCTATGGGGTCAGTATTTGGATCTGCAACCCTATCATCTGCCTGATGATTTAGGATACATTGAGGGGCGATTAGAAGGGGAAAGGTTGACTATTGAAAATCGCTGCTATCAAACTCCACAGTTTCGTAAGATGCACTTGGAATTGGCTAAGGTGGGTAGCGGTTTGGATATTCTCCATTGTGTGATGTTTCCCCGCAGTTCATTCGCTCTGCCTATGTTTGGTACGGATTTGGTGGGGGGACGTGGTAGAATTGGGGCGGCGATTGTGGATTTGTCGCCCCTAAGTGGCGATCGCACTTTACCGGAAAATTATCATCGGGTTTTGCAAGAATTACCCCAAAATCAGTTTTCTCAACCCCGTGATATTCCCGCCTGGGGGGATATTTTTTCGGAGTTTTGTCTATTTGTGCGTCCGGCTAACGAGCAGGAGGAGGACTTGTTTCTGAGTCGGGTTGAGACTTATATGGAACTACACTGTCAAAGTGCGATCGCTCAAACTCCGGTTTCCCCAGAACAACAAATTCAGATTATCAACGCCCAACGCCACTACTGTCAACAACAACAGCAAAACGACAAGACCAGGCGCGTCCTCGAAAAAGCCTTTGGCGAGGAATGGGCAGAACGCTATATGACCACAGTTTTATTTGATACTCCTGAAGACTGAGACCAGCCACAGTTAAGGGGTAAAATGAGTGTTACCACTCGAAGCAGTTTTACGGCGTTTAGACTTGTTGCGACTTGATGCTGGTAAAGGAGTTTTACCTTGACTTTCCGGGAGTTTCCGATTAGTACGGAACGTAACATTCATGCCTTCGTTAGATTGTTCTAACACTAATAGGGGAGTAGGTTTGGCTTTTTGGTCCCATTCAATATGGGCAATTCTCCCCTGAATTGTCGGTTGCCAATTATCATGGTCATCCGAGGGACTCAAATAGGTTTCCAAGCAGTCAATAATCTGATTAATAGTCGTTGAAGTTGCTTGCGTGGGTAATTTCATCAACCTAATTTGTATCCGAAATAATACCCGTTTTTTGCTATGTTCATGGTCTCCTGTGTCGTATTCAACATCAAAAATTGAATCAACTTGGCGGCCTTGACCAGCATTACTTTTTTCTCCCACAGCCGCCTGTGTAGGTCGCATAGCCACAGCGATTTGCTGCTTGACCTTCATCTTAATTTGAACAATGATGGCATAATGGAAAACATCCTCAGACATTCTCATCCTGAGATAATCAAGGTTAAATTCCCTGGAGTGAATTAAGTCTGGGTTTTTCTCCATTTTAGAAATAGTTGCCAAAGCCAATTTATATTTTTTATGGAGTTCTTTATTTCTAAATGTCTCCATTTTTAACTTCTTGGCAAGACCTTTGTTTTTAGAGTTATAAATGACTGAGACTACAATCAGTATTATTAGCATCAAACCCGTGGCTCCCATCCACAACATTTCTGAGGTGACTTTATTACTCAGATTAGTGGTAGGATTTTCGGAAGGAGTTTGTGCTAATATAGATTCAACGAAATTTGTACTATTATCCATCAGCAATCATCAATAAGGTTGACATACTTCCCCAGGGGAATTTTACATTTAAATATTGACTATTTAAGCCGGGGGACAGGGATTCCTCGAAGGTATTTCGGATCTAGCAGTTTCCTGGACTTGAGCGAATAAGTGACCAAACGCACCCCTTATATCTACTCGTGATAGGTGATTAGTTCTGTTGGTCAAGTGTATTTCTCTAATTATACAAGCAGAAAAGCCACTCGTGGTGGTGAGAAACGGGGCCATCAATATACAAGCCCACCTAGCCACAAGTGTCCAAAAAGATGAAGTTAAATTAATTTTTAGATATATAGCGCTGATTGCTATTGGCATATATACACCCGATCGCAATTGTAGCGAAATTGAGCGGGTGAACTAAACACGCCACACCGCCAAGGCGGTTGGCGTTTCCACTATGATCACAGCAGTCCTGTATTAGTTCCCGGCTTCCCAGTGGCTAATTCAACTTTGACAATTTTTCCACCCATTTTCATAATCCGTTGCTGTTCCCGGAACCAGTTGTCATAGGGAACCAGCTTAGTGAAATAGGTATTTTGTAACTCACGCTGAGTGCGAATCCGTGTTTGGCTGGGAACGCAAGCTGTTACTTTGAAAGATCTCATGATTATCTTGCTCCTGAGTTAAGTCAGCAATTTTGACAGTATTTGACAGTAATATTTATCAAATGACTAAAGGCCGGGAGTCATAAGCCAATACTAGCTCGCTAAAACTTATCAATGATACAGACAAGCCTTTGGCGGTCTAGCACTCACTTCAGACTTCCCTGGCCCTAAGTTTATAGGAATTGAAGAACCAAGACTGTAGTATTTCCAAAGGGGATGACTACATTCTAGCTTCCTCTGTGAGCAGTCTTAGCTCAAGCCAGAGCAGATGTAATCAAAGTAAATGCCCATTTCCTTACCAGCATCAGCACCAACTAAGCCAGCAGTAACTTCTTTCATAGCTTGGATAGCTTGAACGGTAGCGCCAATGGGTACACCCAAAGAGTTATAAGTTTCTTTCAGGCCATTGAGTACACGCTCATCCAGGATGGAAGGATCGCCAGCCAGCATAGCATAGGTAGCATAGCGGAGGTAGTAGTCCAGGTCACGGATGCAAGCAGCATAGCGACGAGTGGTGTACATATTACCACCGGGACGGGTGATATCGGAGTACAGCAGAGACTTAGCAACTGCTTCCTTAACGATGTTAGCTGCATTAGCGCTGATGGTGGTTGCTGCACGAACGCGCAGTTCACCAGTAGCGAAATAGGCTTTCAGTTTTTGGATAGCGCTAGCATCCAGGTATTTACCTTGAACGTCAGAGGAGTTGATTACGGAAGTGATTGCGTCTTGCATGATGGTTTCGTTTGCTAATGGTCGCTTGATCTAGGAATTGTTTAGATGAATCTTGGTCGATTGATAAGAGATAATCGCCAGTGCTTATGACATTGCACCAATTAGGTAGTCGAAGTAAGCACCTGCTTCGGCCGCGTCTTCTCCAGACAGCAGGGAAGTGGCTACACTCTTCATAGCCCGTACACCTTCAGCTACTGCTTCGATGGGAGTACCAAGAGATTTGTACATTTCGCGAACACCTACAACCCCGATTTCTTCAATGGGGGTAACATCGCCAGCAACAATTCCGTAGGTGATCAGACGCAGGTAGTAGTCTAGATCCCGCAGGCAGGTGGCAGTCATTTCCTCACCGTAGGCATTTCCACCGGGAGAGACTACATCAGGACGTTTTTGGAAAAGTTGGTTTCCTGCTTCCTTGATGATGCGCTCACGAGCACCTGTCATGGTTTCAGCAATCCGAACCCGGCGTTCGCCAGAGGTAACAAAGGATTTGATCCGATCTAATTCACCAGGGCTCAGATAACGCGCTTCAGCGTCTGCATTGACGATGGATTTGGTAACGATACTCATTTTCTACCACAGGGTTTAGCTAATGTGTTCATGATGAAGCCTACGACTTTCGGTCAGCCCGGTGTCGTGGCTCCTCAGCTTTGGGAAGTACCATTTAACCTGCCACAGGTGGCGGTTAGCAGGCAACTTCTCCTGAGCAGGCAACTTTTGGCTATTACCAAGATTGCCGAGTCATTTATCGATCGCGATCGGGCGTATTTGATTATACGCCGCCACGAGTTTCGGGTGTCCCTATTTGGTCCCCCAAATGAAACCTCATGACATGACTACCTCGAAATGTATTTTGAGGCATTATGTTCACATTATTAGTATATTTGTAATAGTTTTTAACATTTCATGGGGAAAAACTTAATAATTAGGGACGAGGGACTGAGGGAAATGGCCAAATTCGGCGGTGATTTTCCCGATACTGGCTGAATATTCGGGTCATAATCTTGGCGATCGCTGTTGTAAAATGTCGTTAAAAGATTGTAACAATTCCGAAAGCTAGGACTCTCAATTAACTGATGACAGTGCTGAACTCCAACCCAATAACATTCAACCTCCGACTCATACCCAGGGGCTTACTAATCATGGCCTTAGCTGCCTTGCTAACGTTAACCCTGGGAACCGGTCCAGCTTTAGCAAATATTGACGATGATAAGTTTGATGGCAACATTTTTGCGCTATATGGCGGTAATGGGTCTCTAGTGCCGCCACGAGTTGAACTGTCCCAGTCTTTGAGACTCCATAAACCAGCATTGCTAGTTTTTTTTCTGGACGACAGCCGCGACTGCAAAGTATTTTCGACAACAGTATCGCAACTGCAAGAGTATTACGGAAGGGCTGCGGACTTTATCCCAGTTAATATTGATTCAATCCCCATGGACTCGTCCCTACCTCCCACGGAACCGGGTCATTACTATCGAGGATATGTTCCCCAAACAGTGATAATTGACCAATCAGGAGATGTCGTGTTAGATGAGGTGGGGCTAGTCGCCTATGAAAAGGTAGATGATGTATTCCGGGAAGTATTCGACTTATTACCCCGTGAGAAATCTGTAGAACTGCGACGCAAACCCGTTAATGAGATTAATAGTGAAGCGTTTACCTTTGTCTTGGAATTGTAGAAGTCCAGATTGGTGTCAAGGGACT
>NZ_JARPLC010000034.1:2986-43428 GCF_032350395.1 Limnospira sp. PMC 289.06 | reverse complement strand
TCCAACTTCCGATCGCCCGCCCCCAGTGCTTATTGGTGGGGGGTTTCCCCAGTCGGGTGATGATTCCCAGCAGCCAACTTCCGATCGCCCGCCCCCAGTGCTTATTGGTGGGGGGTTTCCCCAGTCGGTGATGATTCCCACAGCCAACCTACTGAACCCGCCTCCCGCTCCAAATGTTGACGGACGGGAGCAAAGGAGAAACGATGGTGAAAACAAGGACCATAAGATTGTAAAGCTTGTTTATGCTGTTTAGTACCGTATCCCTTGTGTTTGGCTAAACCATATTGTGGGTAAGTGCGATCTAAGCGCGTCATGAGTTCATCCCGCCAGACCTTAGCCAGAATACTAGAGGCGGCGATGACAATACAATGACTATCCCCTTTGACGATCGCCTGTTGAGGGATAGACAGATTGGGGATAAGTCGGTTCCCATCAACCAAACACAATTGCGGTGGCGGGTCCAATTTAAGCACCGATCGCCGCATAGCGAGTTGGGTAGCTTGCAAAATATTTAGGCGATCGATTTCCCGCGCCGAAGCCCAACCAATTCCACAGGCGATCGCCTTAGATCTAATCAAAGTAGACAAACTGGCGCGAAGAGTCGGAGTCAATTTTTTACTATCTTTAACCCCAGCCGCAGCAAGTTCCAAGATAGTTGTTTCTGACAGTTGTACAGCAGCAGCCACCACTGGACCAAACCAAGCTCCCCTTCCCACCTCATCTATACCAGCCACAGCAGTCCAGGATAGTTGTTCAAAGGCGGGAGGGAGTTGATAGGTAAAGCTGGGGATACTCACTCAGAAACGGCCGAAGAACGGCGGCGGCGGCGGCGAATAACAGGTGTATTTTCAGCGTCGCCTTCAGTTTCCAAATTTTCCGAATCTTCCGAGGGATAAATATAATCAGAATCGTCGATATCATCATTAGGATCTGTGACATCATTAATATCTGTGACTGTGAGATCACTAGGATCTATGACCTCGATAGATTCTGTGATTTCTGGGGACTCTTCAGAATCGTCAGTTGTATCTTCTACATGATTATAAACGAGGTTTTGGTCATCTTGAGAGATCAGATTTTCAGCAGGTGGGACTGTCACAGCATTAGGAATTGGTAGAGTTGGAGCCCAGGAGATAGCGGTGTCGGTTTCCTCCTCCAAAATGCTGGACAGAGGTAAAGGCGTATCACCTGGTAAACGAACTGTGACGATCGCATTTCTAGCATTTTTCACCGACTGGTTAGAGAGTACCAAGGGAGAAATCCCCATCAGCGCATAAACATCCTGTTCATCCCCAGTCATTTCCACAGCTACGACCTCTGGAGGTTCTGGGATAGCCTTGATCGCATCAGACTTAACGGACTTAGGAAATCGCTCAGTAAGTTCTTGGCGACCGGAGAAAGCCACATCGGTATTAGTTTCAGTCTTAGTCGTCTCATTGTAGGTATTACCCGAGTTAACGCGGAGATTACCACGATTTCCCTCTTCCTCACGCACTAAAGGTTCCAGATCACCAATGCGACGGCGGCGACGGCGGCGGATATTGCTAGTACCGCCAATGTCTTGATAACTGGGATGATTAAGCAACTCCAACTCAGGGAAATTACCTCCTGTATCAGTTTCAGCAGAAACTATTTCCGAATCATCCCTATAAACAGTTTCAGCGGACGATACAGAAGACACATTGGCTTGAACTCGGCGAGTGTTGTCTACGGCGGCTGTGCGAGTTCCGGTATCCAAACCAGGGGTGCTAGATAACCCTTTCGGACCAACCATGAATCGTTCAGAGGCTTCAGCGGTATCGGCTGCTGACTCTCCGGGGAGATGAATCAGATGTCCCAAGCCGTTACAAGTGGGACAACTACGGCCAAACAACTCATAAATATTTTGTCCTTGGCGTTTTCTGGTTAACTCGACCAAACCCAACTCAGACAATTGAGCAATTTGTGGTCTAGACTTATCTGCTTTCAAGACCTTATTAAAGTGTTCAAGGACTTGTAGCTGATCTCGGCGGGAGTCCATATCAATAAAGTCAACAATAATCACCCCAGCGATATTGCGTAGGCGCAGTTGACGGGCGATTTCGGTAGCCGCTTCACAGTTAGTCCAGAGGACAGTTTCCCGAGAAGTCGCCGAACGGGTAAAGGAACCGGAGTTAACGTCAATGACGGTCAAGGCTTCTGTTGGTTCAATGATAATGTATCCTCCGGAGGGCAAATCTACCCTAGGGCGTAGTGCTTCTCGAATAGCAGCATTAACGCGGAAATATTCAAGGATAGGGATACGTTCTCGGTGGTGGTCAATCAAGACTCCTTGGGGAGTTTTACCAACACTCCAGTTGACCAAATGCTGTTTAACTCGTTTAATGCCATCAGCGGAATCTACAACAATGCGATTAACTTCGGTGCTATACATATCTCTTAGCACCCGTTGGATAAAATCATTATCTCGATTGAGTAGAGCGGGAGGTCGGGTCGAGGTAGCCTCTTGTTGGACTTCTTCCCACTGTTTTTGTAGGGCTTCTAAGTCTTCTAAAATGGCATCTTCTGCCATACCCTCAGCTTCGGTTCGGACTAATAAACCCATACCAGAGGGTTTAATTAAAATCGCTAAGGCCCTAAGACGATTGCGTTCTGCTTCTGATCGGATACGGCGAGATAGATTTACACCTCGGCCATAGGGCATTAAGACGAGATAGCGTCCTGGTAGGGTAATATTCCCTGTTAATCTTGGTCCTTTGGTGCCGGTGGGTTCTTTCATCACTTGGACTAGAACCTTTTGTTGAGGCATCAATAGTTCGGTAATGGAACCGGACGATCGCTTTAATCTTAGTGGTCCCAAATCGGAAACATGAATAAATCCGTTACGTTCGGGGTCGCCAATATTGACAAAAGCCGCGTCTATTCCTGGCAGGACATTTTCAACAATTCCTAAATAAATATCACTAACTTGTTGGTTTCCGGTGGCCACCACAAGTTCTTGAATCTCATCTTCAGAAAAAACTGCAGCTATCCTATGCTGCTCTGCAATAATAATTTGCTTGGACATTTAATTTCCTCAAAACTTGGCGGGGCGGGTGCAGCAGTCTTGTCCTGTTTCCAATGGCATATCTAACACCCGCCCCTACAGGCACGCGCATCTGCGTGGGCCTTATATTGTGGTGGCTGCTAGAATCGTTCGCGAAGCGTGCGATCGCACCCGCAGCAATCATCTGCTGAGAAAAGGGCAAGGGACTCGCCATAGTAGCCATTGTCGGTTCGAGATGCTCCTCCGGAACTTTTGCTCTAATTCATGCTCTTCCTCCGAAAAACTCCATCCCCTTGTGGGTGGGTCTCGATAGGAGTGGCAATTGAGCGGGGGTTAAATACTCCCTAAATTGTCCATTCGATAGCCTTGACATACCTCCTCGCCCTGAAGGAGCGAGGATTCCTTGACGCTTCACAGCAATGTGCTACCGAAGTAGTCTTACCCTCGCTCTGCGTCCGTTTAGAGTCTCCCAATGTCCTCGGGCGACTATGTTTAATTCTACTCAAGCCCAAAGCTGGTTTTCTTCAGGGATGTAGTTAAACATTGCCCCTCGGAACTGTCTAGGTGCGCTCTCATCGTAGCTATTTCAACGGGTCTTGATCCTTATGACTTCATCTATTTGAGAACAAAGCCGTCCTAGAACAACAGGGTTTTAGACCCATTCTTCTGATCACCCTAAACCCAATTGCCTAAGTTAATCCCAGGTAGTAGGGTTAATTAGGTATTCTACAGGTTAGATCATTATACCCTAAACCAGCCGAATCTGTAATCTGCGGTGCGTCAGCCGAAAATTGTCCGGCCAAGATTGATATAGCCTCACTCTGACGCTACGAGAAAATTGGTTTAGGCTAAAGTTAGATGTTCTCGATGGATTGAAATTAGTTGCAATTCCAGGCTGCTAACCTGTTCTAGCATATAGACTACTTGCTCAGGTCTCAGTTGAGTGCCATCATTGCGACAGGTTCCCAAATAACGCAACAGGGTAGCGTTTGGGGCGGGTTGGTCTAATTCCCATAGTGGAATTTTGACTGTTTCCTTTACGATCGCCTCTAGTTGTAATAACTGCTCCCGCAGGTTAATAATTCTGATTTTACCTGATTTGGTAGTTTTTTCCCACAACATTTCTGAACTGTTCAGTACAGCCTCCACCCAACTGGCCCAATGATTCGGGGTAATGGTTTCATCTTGGGCTTGTAAATGGATGATATAGGTAGCTTGTCCTATGGTTTGGGCGATCGCCGCCGAGTTAACGTCCACTTCTTCGACCCGATAAATCGGTAAGTTGTCCGGGAGACAGGCGGATAATTCCCGTTGAAAGGTTTGTATATCCATAGTCTCGGCTAGGTCAAAATCCGCGATTTCCCCGGTGCTAGTGGTTCCTAAAGGCAGTGCATTGGCGGGGGATATACGGGGGCCGGGATGATAGCCTCCCGTGAAGGATATGGGCAATTCTGCGCGTCTGACGGCGCGATCAAATACTTTCATCAGGTCAAGATGTCCGACTAATGCCATCTCTCCTAATTTCCCAAACCAGACTCGGAACCGTTGGACTCGTTGGGAAGGGGGGACGAAATGACCCGTAAATTCGGGAATGGGTGGGGGTGTAAATACCACGTTATGACCTAATTCTGGGCCACATACCCCACAATGGGAACAGGCGGCGAAAGAACAGTCGGGAACTGTGGCCGCTTCGATCGCCCTTTGTAGGTCTTGTTTCAGCCAGTTTTTGTCTATTCCGGTGTTGATATGGTCCCAAGGTAGAGGTTGGTCTAGTAGTTGTTCACGGTGGCTGTGGTCGTGGCTGTCCTCGGCGATCGCCTTTTCCATGAGGTTCCATTCCCCGGCTTCTACTTGCCGATATTTCCAGCCTAACCCAGACTCTTCTATGGCTTGGGTCCAGGCGGCGAAGGCACGATCTAGGCTTTCCCACCAAGCATCCATTCCGGCCCCCAGTTCCCAGGCTCGTTGGACTACGGGTGCTAGTCGGCGATCGCCTCTACCGATAAAGTCCTCCATAGCCGAGATCCGCACGTCCGTAAAGTTGGCTTTAACCCCTTTGAGGCGGTGAAATTCCGCTTTCAGCAATTGCTGTTTGCGTTGAAATTCTGTGGTCGATACACTGTGCCATTGAAAGGGTGTATGGGGTTTCGGGGTAAAATTAGAAATGGTCAGGTTAATGCTTAGGGGGCGGCGGCGGTGTCCCTGACATTGACGCTGCAACCAGCGGACGGTTTCCGCGATACCTAGGACATCAGCATCCGTTTCTCCCGGTAGGCCGATCATAAAGTATAGTTTGATTTTATCCCAACCTTGCTCGTAGGCGGTTTGGACTCCTCGCAATAACTCCTCATTGGTTAGTCCTTTATTGATGACATCCCGCATTCTTTGGGTCCCCGCTTCGGGTGCAAAGGTCAGGCTACTGGTGCGGGTTCCGCCGATAATGTTGGCAATGTTTTCGTCAAAGCGATCGACTCGTTGACTGGGTAGGGATAGGGATATATTGCTGTCACGCAGGCGGTTTTTGATTTCCATTCCTACTGCGGGTAATGATAGGTAGTCTGAACAGCTTAGGGATAATAGGGAAAATTCATTATATCCCGTTGCTTTCATCCCTTTGGCGATCGCCTCTACCACCGCTTCGGGTTCTACGTCTCTAGCCGGACGGGTTAACATTCCCGGTTGACAGAAACGACAGCCACGGGTGCAACCTCGTCTCACTTCTATGGCTAGGCGATCGTGAACTGTTTCCACGAATGGAACCATTGTAATCGAATAGGCAGGCATCGGAGTCGCTACCCGACGGATAATGGTTGCAGGTACGTCGGGATGGTTAGGATGGATTGACCCATCCGCCGCCATATCATAGAATTGGGGAACGTATACCCCTGGCACTTGGGCTAGGTCTAAGAGTAGCTGTTCCCGGGTTAACCCGGCTGCTTTCCCTTCTTCTATCACTAAACCTATTTCTGGGAGGAGTTCCTCTCCGTCCCCTAAAGCGATAAAATCGAAGAAGTCCGCGTAGGGTTCCGGGTTGGATGTGGCGGTTTGGCCACCGGCAAAGATTAGGGGAAGTTCTCCTAGGGGGGTTTGTCCATTTGGCTCCTGCCTTTGTTTCCAGGTTAGGGGAATGTGGGCAAGATCTAGCATTTCTAGGATATTCGTGGCCCCTAGTTCATAGCTGAGACTAAACCCGAGAATGTCAAATTCCGTCAGAGAACGGCGGGACTCTACCGCAAATAGGGGGGTTTGGGTGTCTCGCAGTTTGGCGCTAAGATCGGCGGCCGGTAAATAGGCGCGATCGCATAATTGTCTCGGCTGGGCATTGATGATATTATAGAGGATTATGTGTCCTAGGTTCGAGGCTCCTACCTCATAGATTTCTGGATACGTGAGAGACCAGCGCACAGCCGCTGATTCCCAGGGTTTGTGTTTCGCCCCTAATTCATTACCTAAATATCTCGCTGGCTGGTTGATTTCTGGTGTGATTAATTCTTTGACTGGAACTGCCACTTTCTACCTCTTCTGATTCTTAAATCGGCAATCTTTACGGATATGTTTTGATGATGTTCGGCTCAGAAATGACGCATATACCACCATTATACATGATGGGTGCAATTCTGACAGATTAAATTTATCCTGATTCACTACAGGACTTGGTGGCTTCATATTTGCGGAGATTTGGGGCTGATAATTAGTTGATAGATATGGTGATTTTGTCAATCAAAATAGGGTGGATATTGTCTATGTTTCCGGTATCGGGCTAGATTTTATGGGCAGATATGATATTATCGGTGGCACAAAGATTAAGTTTTTGTTAACTTATTGATAGGCACTGAACTTGTCATGAGATGATAAGAAGTGTATAAAACAACACAGATAAAAACTGTTTGATTGTCTCATAATATAGCAGCATCTTAATTTCTGCTATCACCAACCCCCAATAGCCAGACTGCGTGATTTAGATCACATATTTATGGAGATGCAGATCACCAGCCAGACTGTTTATTGGTTGGAGAATTAACATAAGTTGAGTTACTTGACTACTCATGTCAGCCACTAATGGAATTCGAAAACTGGTATCTAAAGCACTTTACTTTAGATGCCTGACCCCGGAAATTGAAAACGGGATTAACTATGAACTGACTCGACTGGGTTATATTTCCGATGTGGATTATGAAGCGTTAGAATTACTGATGGACGAAATGGATGCCGGACGTATTCGCTTAATACCTAGTCCCTAGGTTCGGAACTTAACACAGTTAATCAAGCTGGTTCCCCTTGAACCCGAAACTGTCCCATTGTGTAGGATTTAATTTAGAGTTGTTGTTACTGCCGATTTTCTTTTGGCAAGAATTTAACCGACAAGCCTGTAATTAAGGCGATAACTGGGTTTGCATCGCCGTTCATTTGCTGCTGTTCATGGGTAGGTTGTAAGATTTTTCTGGTATAATTCTCTGGCTTATATCTAATGAACCAACCCCAGTGAGTGATAATGCAGTTTGCTAAACGTTTAGAAAAAATCCCCCCCTACCTGTTTGCTGAAATTGACCGGAGACGTATAGAACTGGTGGCTCAAGGGGTAGATATAATAAATATTGGAGTGGGTGATCCTGACCAGCCTACCTTGGATCATATCAGGGTGGCTATGCACGAGGCGATCGAAGACCCCTCCAACCACAATTATCCACCCTATCGGGGTATGATAGAATACCGGGAGGCGGCGATCGCTTGGATGTCTCGTCGCTTTGGTGTCACTGGCTTAAACCCAGAAACCGAGATTATCTCCTCTGTGGGTTCTAAGGAAGCTATCCACAACACAGCCTTAGCCTTTGTGGAGGGGGGGGATATTGTCTTAATCCCCGATCCGGGTTATCCAGTGTATCGCACTTCCACCCTATTCGCTGGGGGAGAGCCTTACTACGTTCCCCTGAAGCCGGAAAATGGCTTTTTACCAGATTTACAGGCAATTCCAGAGGAGATAGCTAGACGGGCTAAATTATTTTGGGTAAACTACCCCAATAATCCCACAGGTGCGATCGCCACCTTAGAAGATTTTAGCACCATGGTAGATTTTTGTCAAAAGTTCGACATTCTACTATGTCATGATCACGCCTATTCTGAGGTGTGTTATGAAGGTTATCGAGCGCCAAGTGTCTTAGAGGTTCCCGGTGCGAAAGATATTGCTATTGAGTTTCATAGCCTGTCTAAATCCTATAATATGACCGGGTGGCGCATTGGGTTTGTGGTAGGTAATGAAATCGGGATTAAGGGATTAAGCCAAGTTAAAACCAATGTAGATTCCGGTGTGTTTAAGGCTATTCAAAAAGCGGCGATCGCCGCCTATTTGACCCCAGAATCAGACCGTCAAAAGCTGAATGATATCTATCAACATCGCCGCGATTTAGTCATTTCAGGATTGCGTTCTCTGGGTTGGAAAATTGAACCACCCAAAGCCACATTATATATTTGGGTACCTGTTCCCAGCAATTACACTTCCACAGATTTTGCCAAATTACTCTTAGAGAAATGTGGGGTGATTGTCCCCCCTGGCAACGGTTATGGCGCGGCGGGAGAGGGTTTTATCCGAATTGCTTTAACCAATAAAGAAAGCCGCATTCAAGAAGCCATAGACAGAATGGGAAATGCGGGAATACGTTATCAGTAAAACTGCCGCCATTTTAGATTCCTCTAACCCCAACCATCTCTCCCTCTCCAGAAAGGGGGGTGATTCATCTTATCGTGGGAATTAACAGCAGAACCCCATCCCAGATATCGACTAGGAAAGATAGATTGGTGACTTGTGGAAATAGTAAATATATCCACTCCTGAGTCGTCCTAAATGTGGTGCTGGAATTAGTCTCAGAAACTGCGTAAATTACAGATACTTGCAGGAGGATGGAAGATGCCCGAATATATCAAGGATAACTAAAAAACTGATATATATGCCCGCACATTTTTCCATGTTATTATTATATGTCAATGTAGGGGAGTTTGTCAAGATAAAAGATGGAATTATCGGGGATAAATTTTGGTAGTATGAAGGCAAATTTAACAGTTGTATCATCAATTATTATTCTTGGTTGTTGCAGCTAATCCTGATATATTGAAACTGATTATGGTCAACCGTATAGACTTGTATAAGCCCATGTGTGCCGAGTACAAGGCTCGCCGAGCCTTGGCGGTAGACTCCCAGAGTGAAGTGTTACCCGCCTGGATAGAAGGGTTCCATTTAGGAGAAGGAGTATTTAGGCTCGAACATCGAGAAGTAGCTTTTCCGGGGATAGAAATAGCGCATTTCTTCACAGAAAATCTGTTTAGCGATCACCATGTAATTCCCGAAGGAGAAACCCATTTTTCCCTGGGCTTGTATCCCCATCATCCCCTATTGTCTTGGATGGGCTATACAGACCCCATTGGTAATGCGATCGCCGTTCATCGCAGCCAAATCGAATACACATCAAGTTTACCTCCGGGTTGGCATGGTGTATATATTTGTTTCAATGATGAACTCCTCGCCAACCTGGATTTACTACCAGAGAAATTTTGGGAAAATAGCCAGGACCCCAATCAAGCAGTTTTGACCGTCCACCCCATTAGGTTTGCCAACTTCACCAGATTTATGCAGCAGTGGTTTCCTAGGGCTGAATGTCTGTATCGTCGAGGTCTTTTGACTCCCCAGGAAGCGGCACTGTTGCGAGAAAAATTTTTGTGTCAGTTTCGGGAATTATTAGACTATACCTTTGAACAGCGTGGCGATCGCCAAATTTTCAAACCCTCTCGACGGTATTGGATCTTTGAAACAGTACAGGCGATCATCGACAATAATTTACGCCAAAACCTTACCAATGAGGAGTTATGTCAACAGCTTGGCATCTCCCTGAGATCCCTACAATACGCCTTCAAGGAAATTACCGGGGTAGGGGTACAGCAATATATTCGCGCCCGCAAACTAAACGCCGTCCGGGAAGAACTTTGCGGACGTAGTGCAAACCCCAGCACCATTTATGCGATCGCCACCGCCTACGGCTTCTCCCACATGGGCCGATTTTCCGAACAATTCCATCGTTATTTTGGAGAATACCCCTCAACCCTGAAAAAGTTGCACAAATCGGATATAAAAATGAGAAAAAGTATGATATCTTAGTTTCAGATGCGATATAAACATCGCCATATCGCCAATCGTTAGAGCTTTCAATAACATTGTTAGCTTGCTTCAGGGTCTAGTCAAAAGCACTCCTAAACTACCCCTAACACTAGGGATAGTTTGGGAAGGCTTAAAAAAGGCATCATCCCTGTGATGTTGTTCTGTTACGGGAGTCTCGGTTGCGGGGAAGTCAACTAAGACGGGCTTTTTGATTCAGAATCCCCAACATCCCTAATTCTGACCCTGATTTTGCCACACATCCCATCAATAGAGAATGTTCTAGGCGGGCGATCGTCTAATCTGCCTTCTTTTCTTTAACCCAGTTAACATCCGAGTTTTCCCAGATGGTCAAGTGCAACCGTAAAAAGGGCGTTTGATTTAAAAAAAGCTGAAACCCTTGCCAGTAAATAAATTAATCAGTTTTTTACTGCACAATGCAACATCTGCTTGATATGCGACCGAGTTGACCCGACGGAGAATATCGAGCAATGCTAATTACCGAAAATTTAGAAGCCATCATTGAGGAACAAACAGATGAAACCAGAAATTTTGTATTAAGGACGACTATTGTTCCCCAAATTGGGGTAGCAGTCTATGTTCGCAAGGGAGATATTTATCACGATTTAGATATTGTTAATGTTCGCTATAATCCCGAATCGAATCGTTTACATTTATTGGTTCGTAATAGTGGACAAGCCAGTGTGATTGTGCAACCAGAATGGGTAATTTCTCAAGGAAATCAGGAAATCCAGAGTGGTCGTGGTGTAGATACTACGGTGATTGCGGAAAAAGAACGTTTGGTTAATATCAATTCTAATCAACCCCTTGAACCGGGAGATTATAAACTTTATGGGAATTTGGCTTGGGGAGTAAACCGGAATAACAAAATCCCATTCAGCGTAACATTAGCCGTTCCTTAACATGGTGATGAATGGAGTATATTATCAGTAAAATACTGCCATAATTTGACGGCAATTAAGGCAGTTTTAACACTGAGTTATGCCAAATATTTATAAGTGTTTATTTTGGGGCAGTTGTTTACCCTGATGGCTGTTGAAAATTTGTGGATACAATCTGCTTGTCCCAGACATCACAGAGGAAATCACCCCAGAATCACCGGAATTCACGATTTTTATGATTGGCTTAAATGCTGGTAGGCGCAATTTTAAAACTGGGGTATTTGTGCGCGGGTCAGTAACGGATAATGAGGTGATAAATTTTGGGAATTGGCTAATTCCTTATGGTGAAGTTTTGCAGGTCATAAAGTTTACATCTACAGTTATATCAGATAATGAAGTCGAATTGCGATCGCCCTTTAAAATTGTCCGCCTTAACCTCGATGAAATTCGCAACGACCCCGAATTAGGGTTAGTCCTTTCCGTGCAAGATATTCAAGACTTATTTGATATCAAATCAGAATTTAGTTTTCGGGAATATGCAATTATTTTTGAGGTCCCCGAAGTCAGAAGGGGGAGAAGAAGCAGCCGGGAAAGACCGCCAGTAATTTTAGAAGGATTGCCAGAAATTTCCCCCCCCAACTTTAACACTGGTATAATATAACAGCGGGTTAATCTTACCAAAAACCAAGGTGTTGACCTGAACAACACAGGTCGCCTATCCGCCGTCGGAACAGTTTTAGATAGTAGTTGGTTTCTCACGCTTAATCATGGAGACATAACCGACAGCGAAACCTGGCGATTATCCGAATTTCAAATCATCCGCCAAACTGAATATAGCGATTATTTTTTAGGTTCTCAACGGAGATTTTGGCGAGACCAAAGGACTACAGGTGACTTTTGGGGATTTACCACCATTCAAAGGCGGGGATATTCCCCTAGTTCATTATTGGGTAGTGGTGCCGCCAACCCTAGTCAACGTTTGCAACCCGAACAAGTTACCGCCACAGTAACAGGTAATGCTGAACCAGGAACTTTAGCACAACTGGTTTCGAGTCGTTATCGTGGGGAGGTCATAGCAGAACAGTTTGTCGATAATTCTGGCTTTTACCGTTTTGATAATGTTCTTGTAGGTAGACAGGTTGGCAGAAATTACTATGTTTTACTTTACCCTGGCGGCTCTCTCATTAGTGAACCCAAAATAGAAGAAGCTAGGTTTACCATTCTACCAGAACAATTACCTCAAGGCGCGTCAGCATTGGTAATTTCTGGAGGGTTACAGCGTCGTTTTAATCGAGGTGATGACTTCTGGGGAGAATTTACCGAATTTAATGCCGCAGTTTCTCAGCGTTGGGGAATAACCGAAGATTTAACCGTGGGTTTAGGTGGGATTTATGATTCATCTACCCGTGGTTTGGCGGAAGTTTTTGATCAACCGAAAGGAACACCTTTGCGGGTTGGGGTTTCTGGCTTTCTGGGGGATGATGTTAATATTACTACTGATATAGTTTGGGACTCTCGACAATTTTATGCAACTTTTAATAGTGATTTTGAGAGAACTTGGTATAGTCTCAACTGGAGACTTTTGCGGGGATTGACATTATTGGGGAGTGGGGATTTAGATAGGTCTTCGAGTTTGGGTCTGCAATATTTTTGGGGTAGGCGCAATTTTTCTACTAATATCCGTGTCAGTGTTGATACAGATGAAACTCTAAATTGGCATCTTAACCAACGTTTCGGCAACTTTTACCTAATACTATTACTATTGATGAAAATTCGGAGACGTTGGAGGAGTTAAATATACAACTACTAGATTAATCTGGTGGTGGAGGTCTTCGGTTCCTTCAAGGAAAGCCATATATATGCCGCCACATTCTCCCATGATATAAGTATAAGTCAATTCCTAGGATTTGTCAAGAGAAAAGGGAATCTTTATCTAACTTCCCGAAAAACCTGGGAATGATTGAGCCAAATTTGGGAAATAAACTCTCGAAAAAGTTGATGGTTTCTGGGTAACATTTCCGGCTTTTGTTCTGGGGGATTTAATGCGACTAAAAAAGGTATTACTTCTGTATCCAAAGCTACCCTAAATAACTCCAAGGGCCAAATCAAATCAGCACTGTCTCGCAAATGATAGCAAATGGGCTGATTTTCTGTGGTAAATTCGACGAGGATTAAGGGACGCACCCAACAGACTCGGCGCACCATAACCACTTGAATCACTTCGGCATAAACAGAGGTATTTTGAGCATCAATAGCTACAATTTGACCGGAGTTAAATTGAGGTAAATTATTCATATATACTAGAAACTATCAATATCGATTAAACCCTGATTTAAGTCTGACATCAACCTGATAGATTCTTTTTTGGCTGAACCGGTGGCATATTCTTTGACTTCTAGGGGTTTCCCAATTGTGACGTTAACCTCAGACCGCCAATGGGGAATATTGGGACTGTAATGGATAGATATAGGCACAATCTTAACTCCTAAATTAGGATAGTGTGATTCAGCCTGAATTGCCAAACGACCTAATCCGGCTTTGAGGGGGTGAATTTGATTATCCCTAAAAATGCCAGCTTCTGGAAAAATGACTAACATTTCTCCCTGACGTAGTAAATCAACGCCATATCGAAGACTGGCGATCGCCGGATGTTTTTGATTAACCGCAAACCCTCCAATTAGGCGAATAAACCACCCTTGCAGTCCTTTCATTTCATCAGCAGTTACCATAAACCGGCAATCTCGTCCGGTGACATAAGGACCTGCTGCAAATGGTACAATAAAAGCATCCCAACGGGATCTATGGGTGGGTGCTAAAATTAGGGGACTGTCTTTGGGTAAATTCTCCTGTCCGGTGACGGTAATTTTTTTAAAATAGAAGGGAAGAACCCCATAGCGTCCCAGGGGATAAACGATAGAAGTTAACCAATGTGCGACATCAGAGGATTTAGTCTGGGTAGATGGAGGTGAATTAGACAAGGGTTTAATCGATTCAACTGTTACCATGATCATGATTTGTGATTTCTAAACTCTATAAGTCTAAGGTAAATCCTCTAACCCCCTGCTGTCATGGGAGAGGATGACAGTTATTAGATTGTCTCAATGGTTACATATTAGCGCGATGTTGAGCAAACCAGGATTGCAGTTGTTGGCGACAGGATGATTCGAGAATACCCCCAAGGACAGGGAGACGATGATAGGAGGCGGGACTGTCTGGAAGATTGCAAACGGTGCGAATGCTGCCAGTTTTGGGGTCATCGACACCATAGACCAATAAACCTATCCTAGCTTGGAGAATGGCTCCTGCACACATGGGACAGGGTTCTAGGGTGACATATAGGGTGCAGGTGTTTAAATGCCAATCTCCTAATACCTGACTGGCTTGGCGCAATGCTATAATTTCAGCATGGGCGGTGGGGTCCGGATCGCGTTCTCGGCGATTTTCTCCCTGGGCAATGAGTTTTCCCTGTTGATTGACAATGAGGGCACCAACGGGGACTTCTCCGGCTTCTCCGGCTGCTGCGCCTAGTTTTAAGGCCTGTTGCATCCAATGACTATGGGTGGTGTAGGTTGGCTGCATGGGAAACTCTGGCTAAGGTAGCCTAAAATGTTGATCAGTAGTTAACATGGCTTCTCCCAAATTGCGATAAAACCACAGGTGAACGGGTCCTGGCTGAAGGTCTATGGCTTTTTGATAATGGGCGATCGCTAATTGGGTTTGACCCTGGCTATGCAAAAGCTGTCCCAACTCCTGATGTAGATCAGGGTTGTTGGGACTGGCTTGGAGTAAATGCCGATAATGAGAAATCGGATCGGTTTTAGAGGCTACCTTTTTTTTTTGCGATCGCCTGCCTGAGAGCATCATAACCCTCTTCAAATTCTGGGTCAATGGTGATGGACTGTTTAAAATGAGCGATCGCTTCGTCTAACCGTCCTTCCTCAACCAAGGCTTCTCCCAGGTGATATTGCACATGGGGAGAGTAGGGATTAAGTTCGGCCGCCTTCTGATAAGCTAGAATTGCCTCATCCCAGCGTTGACCACGAGCGAGGGTATAACCTAGTTGATGATGGGCTACGGCTGACTGAGGATTGAGAATACAGGCTTGGTGAAATCCTATGATCGCATCTTCAATTTTTCCCTTGCTTCTGAGAAACTGTGCGAATTTTTCGTAGGATTCGCTAGAATTAGGATGAAACTCGTGGCTGTCGCTATAGGCGGCGATTTCCTCGTCTAGGTGGCGCTGTTTGTCCTGGACTTCCTGTAGATGGGTTTGAATTTCAGCCTGGTTGGGGGGATTAAGATATAAGGCTTTTTGATAGGTGGCGATCGCCTCGGACCAATGGTAAAGTTTAGTCAAGGCCTGACCTAAATCAAACAGGACTGGGGTGGAAGTGGGATGCAATTCTGAAGCCCGTTTATAGGCGGCGAGTGCTTCTAAGAGGCGATCGCATTTAGCTAAAGCCTGCCCCAATTGATGGTAGAATGAAGCGGAGTTAGGATCGACTTGGGTGGCTTTTTGGAATATGTCAACGGCGGCTTCCCATTGATTTAATTGGGTTAAAACCTGTCCTAGGGGTTGCAGAATTTCTACCAAATTCGGGTCTAACTCTAAGGCTTTCTGATAACTCTCCGCCGCCTCTGATAGCTTTCCACTATTGGCTAAAGCGGTCCCCTGGTATTTATGACTGGTGGCTGAGTTAGGATCAACAATACAACAGCGACGGTAGAGGGTGGCTAATTCCTCCCAGCGTCCTTGGGACTCTAGGACTGTTTGCAATTTGGGCAGGGCTTCTGATAGGCTAGGATTAAGTTCGTAGGAGCGACGATAGGAGGCGATCGCCTCTTCGGTTTCTCCTAAAGCCTCCAAAGTTTGACCTAAACTCAGATAACAGTCGGACCAATAAGGGTTTAATTCTAACCCCTGACGATAGGCTGTAACTGCTTCCGAATATTGCTGTTGTTGCTGGTAGGCTTTACCCAAGCTGTGGTATAATTCGGCATCGTCGGCTTTTAACTCAATGGCTTTTTGTAATAGGGAAACCGCCTCCTCTAGGCGGCCTTCTTTAATCAGCACTAGGGCTAAATTGTGGTAAAATTCGGAGAAATCTGGGTCAAGTTCAATAGCCTTGCGGAAACAACTAACGGCTTCTGGTAAGTTACCCTGTTGATTTAGGAGGGTTCCCAGATTATCATAAGACCAGGCAGAATTAGGGTTAAGTTCGGTAGCTTGACGATAGGCTGCAATAGCTTCGTCTATTTTTCCCTGTTGGCTGAGGGCTTCCCCCAAGTTATGATAATACCAAGCCGATTGGGGACTTTCTGCGATCGCCTGATTATAGGATGCGATCGCCTCGTCTAGCTGACCTTTTCTTAGGAGTTGATTGGCTGTGTCGAAGGAAGTGACGCTCATGTTCGGTTTCTTTACTATATTTTGATATGGAAGAACAGATGATTGATATTTGTTGGTTATGACCCGCCCTAGAGACTGACCCAGAGTTTAATTAGATGTTCCCATCCCCCTACTGAATCGAGCCATCCCTCCCAATTGTACATAATTTATGGAATTTGACCGCCAAAAATTAGAGCAAATCGACTCTGAGTTAGAGCGATCGCAGTCCTGGCTAGAACAAATCTCTGAGCAGATGGAAAAGTTACCAGCCCAGGGTAGTCCATCGCCCGCAATTATACCACCTAGCTCACCACAGCGAAAATCTATTTTATTTTATCGAGATTATGGGGGACTAACCGGAGGTCATTTAAAGGTCTGGGATTATTTTAATCATATTCTCGATTCCCCGGACTACCTACCCCAGATTTATTTTTCTCCCGAAAGTGCGATCGATGCTAATAACCCCTGGTTCAATATTGACAAGGAACTAATTTTATCTAAACCGCTATCAGATCCCCAAATTATCTTTATGGACGGTATGGACTGGGAATTTTTACCAGCCACCCAGCGCCACAACTCCCCCATACCAATTATTAATCTAATTCAGCACATCCGGCACGCCTACCCAGATAATCCTCGCTATCAGTTTCTCAACCATAAAGCGATCCGCATTTGTGTCAGCCCAGAAGTAGGAACCTATCTGGCAGAATCACGTCAGGTCAATGGACCCGTGTTTATTATCCCCAATGGCTTAGATACCAGTAGTTTCCCCGAACCCCGACCCGACCCCCAACGGGATATCGAAATCCTGATTTCGGCCCTGAAACAACCGGAACTAGGCGAACAGTTACAACAAAGGTTAGCAGGAATGGGCTATGGGGTGCAACTACTGACATCCCTAATTCCCAGAAGGGATTATCTACAGTACCTCAACCGTGCTAAAATGACGATACTCCTGCCTAACCGCGAAGAGGGAGAGGGATTTTACCTTCCCGCCCTGGAAGCTATGGCCATGGGGACACTAACTATCTGTCCAGATTGTATTGGGAATCGGTGTTTCTGTTTTCCTGGTTACAATTGTCTGCGACCCAAGTATACTGTGGAAGGGCTGTTAGAAGCCATCAAAGAGGCGATCGTCTTTTCTGAGGTGCGGAAGTCTCTGGTCAAAAAAGCAGCCTTTCAAACGGTCGCTGAACATGGTTTAATCAAAGAACGGACAGCATTTATGGAAATCCTGAACCATCTCGATGATTTATGGTAAACTCCCACGGACTGGCGGGCTAGGCTGTCCGGGTTGGTAGCTAGTCAGTTATGAACCTTAATAAACGCTATATTTGCCATTCACTTATAAACTAAAGATAAACCGACATTTATACCATGCCAGATAAAAAGAGCGAATCCCAGGTTTTAATTATGACAGGAATGCACCGTTCAGGTACATCCTTGACCGCTTCATTATTGCAAAGTGCTGGGTTGCACATTGGTCGTCGGCTAATGCAGGGAACCGAGTTTAACCCCAAAGGCTACTTTGAGAATATTGATTTTTTTGAATTTCACCTAGATTTATTGCGATCGCAGGGTGTTAATGTAGATGGTTGGACATTACAAGATAACCTAGATGTTCCCGAAGAGTTTATCGACCGAGCTAATGCCATTGTCGACAAAAATTCTCTGAGTCATATTTGGGGATGGAAAGAACCTCGGACGACGCTATTTTTAGATTTTTGGGCGGAGTTATTACCTGATGCTAGGTTTCTGTTGATTTACCGTTCTCCCTGGGATGTGATAGATTCTCTGTACCGCCGAGGAGATGAACTTTTTAGAAGTCAGCCAGAATTAGCAGTTAAATATTGGGTATTTTATAACCAGAAGGTATTAGACTTTTATAATAAATATGGTGATAAGTGTTTGTTGGCAAATATTGAAACGATTGTTAAATATCAAGATAAATATGTAGCAGAAATCAATCATAAATTTGGGATAAATTTAACTAATCCTTCTCCGGCTGTTTATGATGCCTCCCTACTGCAAACGAATAGTTCAGAAGATGGTCAACGTCCCAGCTTAATCGATTATTATTTTCCTGAAGCCATAGAAATGTATCAGGAACTAGAGAGTCGGGGATGGCATCCTAATCAAACTCCAGATTTATCATGGAGTAATCAGATTAAGTCTTCTCCCTATATGGCTTGGGCCTTCAGAGATTGGGCGAATTATCGACTGTCCGCAGCCGAAAATAAGTCTCTCCGGGTTGAGTTAGAAGGGACTCAAGCTAAACTGGAAGAAACTCTGTCTCAGTTAAACCCAACTCGCGATGAATTGGAAGAAACTAGGTCTCAGCTACAGCAAACAGAGTCGATTGTAGAACAGTTAAGGTCTCAGTTGGAACAAACGGAAGAGATTTTAGAAAAAACTCACACCCAACTGCAAAAAACTGAGTCGATTTTACAGGAGTCTCACAGTCAATTGACAGTATTGCGATCGCAGTTTAGCCAAGTTCAGGAAGAACTCGATCAAGCCAAATCACAGTTAAGTCAAACTCAATGGGATGTGATGAAATATCAATCCCAGTTACACCATACGCAGGAAGAACTGGAACAGTCGGAGCAACAAAACCGAGAAATTTTAAGCCACAAA
This sequence comes from Limnospira sp. PMC 289.06, assembly GCF_032350395.1. NCBI lineage: Bacteria > Bacillati > Cyanobacteriota > Cyanophyceae > Oscillatoriales > Sirenicapillariaceae > Limnospira > Limnospira sp. PMC 289.06. The sequence goes on along the minus strand of NZ_JARPLC010000034.1, from coordinate 24,334 downwards.
CATCAACTACAGTCTCAACTAAATGAGTCTGAGTCTCGGCTGATGAAAACTGAGATGATGTTGAGTCAATCAAGGCTAAAACTGGAACAAGGGAACAAAACCCGAGTCCGAACTATTGCTCAACTTCATGATACCCAAGGTAAACTAGAATATGCGGAGTTTCAACAACATAAGTATCTAGCAGAATTAGAACGACTTGAGCCACAACTGGAGAAAACTGAGATCCAATTGAGTCAGTCTCTGGTTAAACTTAACCAGGTTGAGAAAAATCATCAGCGAACTCTGATACAATTACATCAAACTCAAGGGAACTTGGAGATATGTCAATTGTATTTAGCTGAAAGTCAGCAACAAAAAACCCAGTATAAGAATCAACTGGAAGAGTGGGAACGACTTTTGGAAAAATCAATTGAACAGGAAAATGAGATGGAAAAAGCGATCGCTCAGTATCAGGCTAAATTGCAGGGTACTGAACAGGAGTTAAAATCATCTCAACATCAACTACAGCAAACCCAAGAGGAGTTACAACGGTCGCAAAAAGCACTGAATAAGGCACAATTAGAAGCTGAAAAGTTACAGTTTTATAAAATAGTTGCTAATTCGGCTGGTGAACAGAGTGAGGAACGGAAATATCAGCTTTTTGTCTGGGATGCTTGGTGTGCTTATCAGGTAGGAGATTTGGAGACAATGGCTCAATGTTTACAGCGATCTGTTAAATATTCCCCCCAGTCAAAAACCGAAACTCTCAGTCATTGGCTGGAGAATTTCAGCCAGTTTGCTAAGGAAAAGGGGGTTCCGTTTGACACAGCTTCTCTAACGAGTTCTGAACCATGGAAACAACTTATCAAACGTGCGATCGCTGTCAAGTCTTTAGTGACACAGAAGTAAGGTTCTCATCCCTTGTTGGTCAAAATATCTAACATAATGTGACTATGACTATAGCTACAAATATCCATGTCCATCAGTTGAAATACGATAATCATTTGATCTTAGGATTTGTACTTGACTCCCCCAAATCAAATCTAGTGGCTTTCAGTAATACAATCAATGTATGTGGGTGGGTTTTGGGAAAAAAAATGCCTGCTGTTGCAGTTGAAATGGTAAAAGAACAACAAATTGTTGCACAAAGCCATGTCAATATTCATCGACCAAAAGTTGCTGAATATTATCCAGATATCAGTAATTATCAATCTAGTGGTTTTGAATTTGAGCTAGATTTAAAAAAAAATTTATTGGGAAGTCAAAATTTTTGTCTACAAGTCGTCCTGGAAAACCATACCAGAGTTCCAGTTGTCATGCTTGATGTCAATCATTATGAGCATAAATCGGTGAAAAAAACATTTTTTATTCACGTTGCGAAAACTGCAGGTACTTCCTTTAATCATTTTTTGAGAACTCATTTATGTGGAGAAGAACATTGTGAAAATTACAAAAATAGAGACAGTTTTCATAATTTAAATAAATTGAAAACTTTTGACTTTATTTCAGGTCACTTAAGACTGCAAGATTTTAACCAAAATTTTGACCGTAAAGATTACTATCTTGTAACCATCCTGATGGACCCCATTGAGCAACTAATATCTCACTTAAATTGGGTAATTTATATTAGCAATGACGTAGAATCTGAGTTTTTCAAAAATCATCCACAAGAAATTAGAAAAATGTCATTAGATATTAGACACAAAAATCTTCATAATACTGAAGATATCATCCAAGTTTTATGTGACTATAGAGGTATATTTGCAAATAATCAATCTCGATACTTTCAACTCAATCAAGATTTGAAACCTGCTGAAATTATTGATATCTTGAGAGATTTCGATTTAGTAGGCATTACCGAAAACTATTTTCAATTTATTAGCGACTATATAAATTTGATTGGCTTGAATATAAACCCAGAAATACATATGGAAAACAAAAATGTGATGCCAGCAATATCCAAAAACGAGTTACTTAGTAACTCAGAATTTGTGGAATTTTGTCATGAATATAACTCAGTTGACATACAAGTTTATAATTATTACAGCAAAAAAACAAGATAAATTAATAACCAATAGTTCGTTTAGTTCGTTAATTACTAATCAGCCCATAACATTAGATATAAAGGCTGATAATCTTCATAAATTAAAATCATTGACAATTAATGGAATACCTAAAATGGAAAAAATCGAAAGAATGGAAAATCGTTTATCTCAAATTAAAAAGGAATTAACAGCAATGTCTAGCTTTAATTCCAGCACATTAGATTTAGCTAATGTCAAAGGTATAGATCAAGATGATCAATTATCACAGGAGATTATAGCTATTGCCGTTCATTCTCAGGCTTGTATAAGTCAAATGAAAATGGTGCTGGCTGAATCTCAAAATCAGCTTTATAGAACAGAAGCAATTTTAGAAAAAAATCAAGAAAAGCTTTTCCAAACTAGAATAAGCCTGAAAGAAAATCAAGATAAGTTATGGAGAGTTAAAATCCAAGTTAAGCAGTTGATGGATCAGTTCGATACACTTAAACCAACTTCTAATAGGGAGAAGGAAATAGTTGCTAGTATTCAATATATAGTTTATCAATTATGGAAAATAGTGTCTGCAAGATCCATTCCAATTCGGCGAGTTTATATACGGGGATGTCCTCGTTCTGGAAATACACTCATGTTGCTTTTATGCGGTGTAGGATTTAAAAATAGCCATGTATTAACAGCACAAGATATACCAATACCCAATAAAAGTAATCCGAATCAAATTACTTTTGGTACTTTTCCAAGTCCTGAAGGACTATCTCATAAAAAAGTCCAAGCTGACCATTTTTTAGATCTTGAGGATGCAGCTATTATTTTTATGATTCGCGATCCTAGAGATGTCTTGGTCTCCGAACATGGAGCAAAGCCTGGTGAGCCTTGGATTAAAGATCCGAAACGATGGATTGACAATGCTCTAATCCTAAACAAAGTTAAAGAACATGAGCGAGTCCTATGGATTAAATATGAAGACTTGGTAACTAACCCAAATGCCATCCAAGAAAAAATAGCAGTTAAATTTGGATTTGATATTAACAAGCCATTTTCTGAATGTTGGCAACATTTTCAGCCAATTAGTCCTGATTATTTGAAATCAATCAAGGAGATTAAACCCCTAGAAAAAGATAAAATTGGAGTTTGGAACAAAGACCCTAAAAAGAAAGATTATGTTACCCAAAAATTAGCTCAAAGACCTGAAATTTATGATTTAATGAAGGAATTTGGATACTTACCTCAAGATAATCACAACCTTAAACCCATGATACAGCTTAACCAAAGACCACAAATCAAGCCTCCCTTACTGGCGAATGGAGCCGTTGAATTTTTGCAACAATTTTTGCAGCAAAATCCCCATGCTCGGGTTTTAGAATTTGGAAGTGGTGGCTCTACAGTATGGTTTTCAACTTATACCAAAAATGTAGTTTCGATAGAACATAATCGAGAATGGTATGATAGGGTGAAGCGGGACTTAGATAACTATGATAATTGTAACCCAGTTGACCTCAGACTAATATCTCTTCCCTATTATGGAGTCTGTGAAGATTTTCAGGACGAATCTTTTGATCTGATTTTAGTGGATGGACGCAACCGAGTTCGGTGCGCTCAAACAGCGATCAGAATCTTAAAAACAGGCGGCATACTAATGTTAGATGATGCCCAAAGACCTTATTACCATCGCGTTCATCATTTATTACAAAACTGGGAATATAATCGCAGAATTCATCCACAACGCCAAACTGACTGGTGGGTTAAACCTCCGAATTTTAAATCCACGGATTCAGATTGGGCTAGGATTTTCAAACAAAGTCCCATCCGCCTCTATGCTGATTCTCTGTCTCCCAAAGCCAAAGAGGATGGATGGACAGGGCTGGCTTATTATCGTTCTGATCAATGGCACATTAAACATGATTTAACCAAACTTATGCCCATTCCCGATGAAGTAGTGGACTGTTTCCAAGCTGAGGATGTTATAGAACATATAGAACCTTCCGATTTGTTGGCTGTGACCTTTCCTGAGATTTACCGAGTGATGAAGTCTGGAGGGTTTATTCGGATTTCAGTTCCAGATTATAGATGTGATTATTTGATTAATCGATGCTGGAAAAATGATGAAGGAGAACCTTATTATGATCCTCAGGGGGGAGGAAAATGGGATGCTAAACGTAAACGGGTAACTCCAGGAGGTCATGTTTGGTTACCGACTTATGAGAGACTGCGATCGCTGATTGAGTTATCACCCCTGCGGAACTGTCAAGCCAATTGGTTGCACTATTATGACACCAATGGTCAGCCAGTGATGCATGATATTGATTATTCTAAAGGATATGTCATGCGAACTCCTGATCATGATAATCGTGTCAAAACCCCCCGTCGACCCTTGTCTATCGTAGTGGATTTATACAAAGATTAAACACTAAATAGTTGTTTTTATTTCGCCGAGGAAAAAGTTGATGAGAGACAAATGTAAGTTAAGCATCTGTGCCATTATGAGAGACGAAGGCTGTTATTTGATGGAATGGCTGGAGTTTCATAAGCTAGTTGGTGTTGAACGTTTTTATTTGTATAACAATAATAGTGTAGATAACACTACAGACATTGTGATCCCCTATATTCAAACTGGTGAGGTAATTTTCCACGACTGGCCCCTACATCCCGGTCAAATTCCTGCCTTTGAACATTGCCTTAAACATTATGGTAGAGAATCCGAGTGGATAGCCTTTATTGACTTAGATGAGTTTCTGTTTGCTACTGAAAAAAACGATGTAAGAGAAGTTTTAGAAGAGTTTAAAGATTATCCAGGAGTTGTAGTCAATTGGCTGTGTTTTGGTTCTTCTGGTCATATCAAAAGACCTAAAGGCTTACAGATAGAGAACTATACAAAACGCGCTCCAGATAATTTTCAATCTCATCAAGTTGTTAAATCTATTGTTCGTCCTGAAAAAACATTAGGTTCGGCTGGAACACCTCATGAGTTTACCTACTTAGATGGTTTACCTGTAACTGAATCTAAGCAACCTTTACTAGGAGGATCTCGCACCGACATATCTTCTACAAAAAAGCTGCGGATTAATCATTATAAAACTCGTTCACAAGAAGATGGTGATTATAAGACTAGGCGCGGGAGACCTACTACATTGCAACCCAGAAATCCGCAGTTATTTAAGGCTTATGATCGCAATGACGTAGAAGATTTAACAATTCAACGTTTTCTTCCTCAGTTGAAAAATGCTTTGGCAGAGCGTGAACGTGTTCTTAACTATGAACTGCTACTAAATCAGCAATATAAAACCCCTAATCAGTTGGTGTTTGACTATCAAAAATATGATATGATAGATTCTGCTAATAATAAGCTAAAGAGGTCTTTTAAACAATTACAAGAAATTCAAAAGGAACTTGATAAATCTAAGTCTTGGCTTGATCATATTGAGGATAACTCACTTATGGTTTAAAATGAAAGGTTCTGTTAACTGGAATAATGGGGAAACCAAGGGAATTGTCAGAGCCATGATATTGCCTGACACGGAAAGTTTTGACTCATCTGATATCATGGGACTAATTAATGTTAATGGGAAATATCTTAACTATTGATTCATAAAAGTGGCTGGCTTATAATCACATACAAGTATTAAGTATAATGATGCTATTAAAATGTTTAACCTCACCCATTTAATCAAGTCAATGAGTTCTAAAACTATTCTGTGTACCACCGCCAAAAATGAGTCTCCGTATTTAGTAGAATGGATAGCTTATCATCGATTGATTGTTGGCTTTGATCAAATCATAATTTATGACAACGATAGTCATGATGATAGTTTGTATCTGCTTCAAAAACTAGCAGCGTTAGGGTTATGTAAGTTTCAACAATGGCCACGAGTACCCGGTCAGCCACCTCAGCAATCAGCCTATAACCATGTCATTCAAACTCAAAAGGATTTATTTCAATGGGTTTGTTTTTTAGATATGGACGAGTTTTTAGTTTTAAAGAATTTCAAGTCGATTCATGACTGCATTAAGTCCTTTGAAAACAGAGCAGACAGTATCCTGTTTAACTGGCTGATGTTTGGATCTGGCTGTAAAAATGAGTATCTCCCAGAACTGGTAACTAAAAGATTTGTCAAATGCGCTCCTAGTAATCATGTAGTTCACAAACACGTTAAATGTATATCAAAAATTGACGCTATACAAAACTGCGACATTCACATACCTGTTTTAAAGCCTGGATCAGCATATTTTCATATTGATGGGACAGAATTAAAATTTGGCAACAACCCAACTGGAGAACATATTAGAGAGCAAGGTTATATTAATCATGAACCTGGACAGATTAACCACTATCAGTCTAAGTCTTTGCAGGAGTATAAATGTAGAAAACTTAGGGGAAGAGCTACCGTTGATGAAAGTTCACCCCAAAGCCGTCTAAAACCCGGAGATTTTGATAGTCATAACTCTTATAGTAACACATTAGAAAACCATGATATTTTGACTCGAATCATAGAACTAGAAAATCACGTTTCATCAATCTATGCTTCCTTGGGAGGAAAACAGCAGTATGATCAAAAATTTATGGCATTTATTCAGTCCGAAGCTCAAAGGTATGATCGTCTTTATAACCCATCTTCCAGACCTTTAGATAAACCTGAATCTGACCCTCCAAAGGTAAATTTAGAAATCAAAAATCCCAGAGAGAATGAGCGTTTTTTATATTATAAAAGTATACTGCAAAATCTAGTAGATGTAAAAACTAGCATTGGTCTAGAAATTGGAGCATTTGATAGGCCTTTTGTGCCGCCAAATCAAGGACAAATGCACTATGCAGACTATAGAACTACACAAGAGTTAAAGGAATTGGCAAAACGGGCTGCTGGTCATAATCCTAATTTTGTAGTGGATGTGACCTATAATTTGTCAGAAATGACTCTCAGTGATATACCTGTAAAATACGATTATATCGTAGCTTCCCATGTAACTGAACATACACCCAATATGATTGGTTTTCTGAATCAAATTGCTGATTTATTAACTGATACTGGTTTGGTATTTTTAATAATCCCTGATAAACGTTATACTTTTGATTTTTTGAAACCCTTGACAAGCCTGGGTGAAATCTTAGAAAACAACTTAAACAACTTAGAAAAACCAGCTTTTCGTCATGTATTTAACTCTCAATACTACAATAAGCCGGTGAAACCGGCTGATGTTTGGGCTGGAAAAATAAACAGTAAGTCACTTTCTCGCATTCCTAAAGATGTTAATCAACTGATATTGGCAGCCGAAAAATCTAAAGAAGTCTACATTGATACTCACTGCAATATTTTCACAGATTTACATTTTTATGATGTGATATCTGAGCTAATTAAATATAATATAGTTAATTTTTATAAGGCGGAAGTTTATCAAGTAAAACCAGGATTTATGGATTTTTTATGTATTCTCTGGAAAGCAGAAATAAAAACCTTAGATATTTACAATTTATTTCCAGAATTAAAAAGTCGATTGATAGATTCTTATTTGTTTGCCCAATCACAAAAGACAGAGATGAGTAGTTTTTCAAACTTAGAATCCATTAGAACCAGTTTGAAAGAATATAAGCAAAAACTGATGACAATTGTAGATGATTTATAGTGGAGTTCACTTCTTTAAAAATGCAATTACAGGCATACCTAATCGTGGGATCCACAATCCCACGATTTCTGTTAGGTTAGTCTAGGGGGAGAAGGAGAATATCAATAATCATCATCTGAGCTACCATGTCGCAGGTGTAATGTTGACAAAGGAATCTCATTCCCGTCTTCCATGGTAGCTAGAATCAAAATTTCTACTTCACTGGGTGTTTCACTGACATCAATGGTTTTGACGAAGCCACTATCAATAGCATGGGAGACATCTGGAAATACTTTAGCGACATCACCACGCTCCTGGTTCATTTTGGATTCGCCAATGACACGATCGCCACAGATAAACTTGATTAGTTTAGCTGGAGAGTGCTTACCAATCACCCATCCCTGAATCAGCATATTTTCCTCATTAAAAGGCTGGTGTAGCTTGGGTGAGTCGATCGCACATCCTAAAAACGCCTCCCTATCCTCAGACATTGATATCGCTACCACCTGATTTTCATCATTACTCAGACGAATACCATAGTCCTGTCGTATGCGACTCAGGTTAGGGTTATAGCAGGGGTCATTCTTGAGTACATCTCTCCACCGCTGCTTCATGATTTTAGATTCTCGTTTAAACCGTTCTTCTTTTTCCGGCGTATCCTCATAACCACGACTCTTAGACTCGTAGTGATATAAAACCACATGGGGTAGATAAATATTCCGATATCCTCGGCTCACTAACTTTAAGCAGAAATCCACATCATTAAATGCAACTTCCAACTCTTCATCTAACCCACCAACCTGGTCAAAAACCTCTCGCTGACACATCAAACAGGCTCCCGTCACGGCGGAGTAATTATTAACCGTTACCAGTTGGTTATAATAACCCAAATGATGAGCCTGATAACCCTTATGGCTGTGACCCGCTACCCCGCCAATTCCCAGGACAACGCCAGCGTGTTGAATCGTATCATCAGGATAGAGTAACAAAGCACCGACAGCACCAATAGAGGAACGTTGAGCCTGTTCTACCATGGCTTCTATCCAGTCGGGGGTCAATACCTCTGTGTCATTATTTAGAAACAGTAAATAATCGCCCCTAGCTTTAGTTACCCCATAGTTATTAATTTGGGGGTAATTAAACGGTACATCAAACTCGTAACAGCTAAAGCGTTGGGGTTCTTTTTGTTTCCAGGCGTTGATAATATCGAAAGTTTCTTGCTCATCACTGCCATTGTCAATGACCACCACTTCATAGTTAGGATAAGTGCTTTTTTCAAAAATTGATTGTAGGCAATGATTGAGAGTGGTTCCCAGGTTGCGAGTCGGGATAATAATACTCACAAGTTTGTGTTCTTCGATGTGATAGCGAACAGTGTATTGACCGGGGAAATTCTCATGATCGGAAACGATTCGCGCCTTTTCTTGGCAACGAGCAAAGGATTCATTTAGGGCTTTTTCTGCTGCTATATAGGCGTAGAGTTTACTGTTGGGGTCGTAGGCGGTGGAACCGCTATGCTGTCGCCAACTGTAGAGAAGGGGATATGGAAAATCTTATTAGTTTTCTCAGTTACTCGCAAAACTAGGTCATAGTCTTGACTACCTTCGTAACCAATTCGGAAGTTACCTACTTGATTAACCAGTTCCCGGCGATATACTCCTAAATGGCAGGTATACATCCGTGCTAAAAATGAGTCAGGACACCAATCTGGCTTAAAGTATGGGAACACTCGCTGACCGTATTGGTCTAATTTATCCTCATCGGAATAAATCATATCAGCATCGGGATTTTCATTAAGTACCAGTGCGACCTCATAGAGTGCTTCTGGGGTAATGACATCATCATGATCTAATAGTGCTATATATTCTCCTGTGGCTAATTCCAAAGCCGAATTGGAGGCGGCGCAAATGTGACCGTTTTCGGTGCGAAAAGCAACTTTAATCCGGTTATCTTTTCTGGCATATTCTTTGAGAAGAGGTTTAATCCAAGGTTCGCTGGAATTATCATCAGCAATACACAGTTCCCAGTAGGGATAAACTTGGTTAGTAACTGATTCGATCGCCTTTTTAAGGAACTTTTCCGGGGTATTATATACCGGCATAACCACACTAATTAGCGGCTTATATCCGAGATAATTAACCGCCTGAGACATTTGCCGTAAGTCAGCGGGTCTAGGCAAATTTTCCCTCAGCCAATGTTCATAACTTTCTTGGTCAATGGGAAACCGTTGCTCAGATGGACGGGATTTTTTCTGAGTAGGAAGAATTGGAGTTTCCCCGAAAGTTTCTTGAGGAATGAATAGTTCTAACCCGTCATTTTTTTTTTCAATCACCTGTTGTAGGCGAGAAGCGATCGCCCTATTGTCAGGGTCAAGGTCTTGAGCCATTTGGTAAAAAACGATCGCCCCATCCAACTGAGTTTGTCGAGCCAGAGTATCAGCCAACTTAACATAGAGTTCAGAATCATCAGGCTTAATCTCGATCGCCTTATGATAGGTATCCACATTATCTGGTTCTTGTTCCATCACCTGAAGATAACACCCCAGAGCCTCATCTAAATCACCTTTAGCGCGTTCTCGCAGTGCATCAGCCAGTTTTTGTTGAATCCCAGGTAAATCCGATTGTACAGCCATGGCGGCGCGATACCCCTTAACCGCCTCTTCCCAATTTTGAAGTCTAACCGAAACCTCTCCCAAATTATAACTAGACCAGGGGAACTCTGGATTCAACCGCGCCGCCTCTCCGTAAGCCGTAGTCGCCTCCGACCAGCGTTCCAACTTAACCAGAGCCTCCGCCAAACTGTTATAGGACCAGGAATAATCCGACTTAATCGAGATCGCCTTTTGATAAACCTCAACCGCTTCCGACCAGCGTTCCAACTTAAACAGCACATCAGCCAAACCATTGTGAGACCAGAACAAATTAGGGTCCAACTCATTAGCCTTTTGATAAGCCTCAATAGCCTGATCAAACGCTTGTTTATCCCGCCATAGGTCTCCCAACTTTTGCCAAACCTCAGCATTATCCGCCGCCAAATCCGTAGCTTTTTGATAGAAAGCGATCGCCTCATCTAGCTGTCCCGTCTGTACCAGAGCATCAGCGAAACCCTTACACAGCTCAAAATCCGCCCCAGAAGCATCCAAAGCCATTGCTTGACCCAGAACCGGAATCACATCAGCCCAACGTTCTTGTCGCAGCAATACCCGACCCAACCCATAATAGGCAGCCGCCAGATTTTTGTCCAATTCCAGCGCTTTACGATAAGCCGCCTCCGCCTCCGACAAATTCCATTGTTGGTTGCGAAGTTCCCCAATTTGGTAGTATCCCGCCGCCCAATTCGGATTAAGCTGTAATAGCTGACCATACAGAGCGATCGCCCCATCAAAGTCCTGTTTACCAGCCAAACACTCAGCCAAACCCTGGTAAAAAACTCCTGATTTCGGGTCAAGTTCAATAGCCTGACGGTAAGCCGCCTCCGCCTCTGACCAAGCCTGCTCAGAAGCCTTCACCTTACCCATACCATAATAAGCCGGAGCCAGTTGTTTATTCAACTCCAAAGCCCGCTGATAACTCTCATAAGCCTGATCGAGCTTACCCTGACCGAGGCGAGTATTTCCCAGACGCAGATGATCTTCCGGGGTAGCCTTAGTCGGTTCCAAAGTATAGGCTTTTTCCAGACATATAGAGGCTTCACCCTCTCGTCCCAGACGTTCTAAAACCTTAGCCAAATTGCGATAGAACCCGGCAAAATTAGGATTTTGAGCGATCGCCTGTTGATAACAGGAAACCGCCTTTTCCAGGCGATCTTCCTGGGCGTACAAGCTACCCAAATTCGCATGAACTTCCGGGAATTGAGGCTTAACTTCCAGAGCCTTATTGTAGGAGCGCACCGCCGCCTCCATTTCCCCCAACATTTGCAGAGCATTACCCTGAATTTTATAGGCTTCCGCCAAATTCCGGTCAAGTCGCAATGCTTTCTGACAAGCCGAAACCGCCTGTTCCCATTTTTTAATAGCGCAGAATGCCTTAGCCTCTTGTAAAACCGTTTCCGGGTTAACCGGGCGACTAATAGGAACCCCCATTCCCGTCTCCATAGGAACTTGTGGAGATTGACCCACCACCAACACATCAGGCTGAGGAACCTGCCCCGCAGCAGTTGCCGCTGCTAAAGTATCTTGAGGAGTTGACACCGCCGCCGCCAAAGTATCCACCGGGTTAGAAACTGCTGGAGTTGGGTTATTCAACTCAATAGCCTTCCGAAAATAGGTAGCAGCCTCCGGCAATTTACCCTGTTGTTTAAGGGCTTCCCCCAGATTTTGATAAGCCGCCGCCAAACTCGGATTAAGATTAATCGCATTTTGATAACAAGCCTGTGCTTCCGTCGCCATACCCTGCTGCATCAGACCATCACCCAAAGCCAGATGTTCTTGAGCGCTGAAAGTTTGAGGTTCTAGGGTGTAGGCTTTATATTGAGTTCGGATAGCATCTAAGGGGCGATTTAGTTGAGTCCAGACCTTAGCCAAATTCCGATAAGCCCCAGCAAATTCTGGTTTAATCGAGATCGCCTTTTGATAAGCAGCACTAGCCTGTTCCCATTGTTGCGATCGCGCATAGAGGCTACCCAAATTGGCGTAAACTTCAGCCCAGTTGGGTTGTAGTTCCAGGGCCTTCGTATAGTTTTGCTTGGCGGTTTCTATATCTCCCCCTCGCAAGGAGACATCTCCCAGGATCTTAAACCCCACCGCCGAGGTAGGTTGAATTTTCAATAATTGTTCACAAGCCTTACGAGCATCATCAACCTGTCCTTGTTGAAGATATGCTTGGGCTTGTTGTTGCAGGAACTGGACACTTTTTTGGAGGATCTCTTTAGCTTGCATGGTTTGGCTCAGATCAGACGGACTCATTTTTTAATTCCCAAGATTCGATTGTACTCGTTTATGGTGATTGGATCACAAAATTTTTTTTATCTAATTTCCAACTTCTCTAAAATCTTCTCCAACCCGGTCATATTGACCCAGATATCCTCAGTTAAGGGATTTTGGTACATTAGCGATCGCAAAGGGTAACAGGAAAACCCATCCCCAGTCAGGGAATAATGCTCTAATCCCAAAGCCTGAGATATCACCCAATAGTAATGGCGGTCATAATGGGGGGAGATCAACTCAATCACCCTCACCCCTCGCTGACAGAAAATCAAATTGGTTAAACCACTCCCATGGGGACCGATAACTATTTCCGCCCGTGAGAATAATGCCACCTGCTGGGAAAATGATAGTTTCTCTGGTAGCACCCGCACAAACCCCAACCGACTCAGGCGCGCCATCACCTGTTCTTCATTCAAAACCCGTCGATGTCTAGCCTGGGCACGACTAACATAGATACGATTAGGGTAATCATGATTATCACCTGTCGCCAGCGGGAGAAAAGTTCCTCGCAGGAAGTCCACCCCCCAGGGTTGCAACCATCCCGTCGGAGAAGCAAACGAGGGGACTAGCAACTGTCGCGCCTGAATATGGGGGTAGCGATCGCTTTCGATAATTTTCGATTCCGCAATACCCAAGCGCCGCAAAGTTTCCCGCTGAAACGGTAGCAAGGCGCTATTGACCACAAACCCATCTATCTGATTAAAGTCTACCCCCACCCGTCGCATTAATTCCCACCGTGGCATTATATCAACCATCCAGTGAAAATAGATATGTCCCGAAAGTCCTGATAATACCGCCACCGTCCCATCAATATTTTGGGGGGGACAAAGTTTAGTTTGGCGAAAAATCCAATGTTTTTCGGGATTATAGTTAGTACAACCCGGAAGGGGGGCGGGATATTCCCGTGACAGGTCCGCTAACAGTTGATTATCCGGTGTTATGGTAGCGATCGCCCGACAGACTTTCCAGTTATTTTCTTGGGGGACAATCCAACACCGTCCCTGGGGAATACTTGCCACAAAGGTTTCAAAGGGAACCTCTACAGTCTTGGCATCTGCCACTCGCCTCTCAATACCATAACCTAAATTGCTCACCTCAAATCCCGCAAAAATTCGCTCTCGACAAGGGCTACAATCTAAACCGCCGCACTCTCCCCCTACATTGTCTAAGTCTAACTCTGTTGGGGGTAGCTGTTGTCCTACCGTTGGAATCGGGATATAGTGGCTGGTGTCTATATTATTCGCCTGTAGCCATGCCTGGGTTTTCTGATAAACTCCTTGGGGTGGCTGTTGTGGTCGGGGAATTTCTCCGGTCGATATAGTTCCGCTATCCCGCCACTCCTGCGAAACAGTAGTTAACTTCTCTGCTGTTCCTCCGTTTTGTAAGACTTTTGAATAATAAGCGATCGCCAATTCCCACTGTCCCTGTAACTCAAGTAAACTCCCCAAAAGCCAATAGACTTCTGGGGAGTATTCAATCACCCCGGCAGTATGGCAAACTGTTATTGCCCCCTGCAACCTTCCCTGTTTAGCTAGACAGGATGCTAAATCCAGGTAAGTTTGTATTTTTTGAGGTTTAATCCTTAATGCTCGTTGATAATACCTAATTGCTGCATCCCACTCACCATATTGATTTAGGGTATTACCCAAATGACTATAGGTAGCTTCTAGGTAGTTATAAACCGCATCTGGCACCTCAGTTACACTATGATCAGACTCCTGGGAGTTCTCAGAGTTCCCCAATTCCAAATCGGATTTTTGCAGAGCTTCCAAAAACTGGGCGCAGGCTATTTGTGCCTGTAGTAGTTCATCTGAACCTGTTTCTAGGATAACATCCCGATTAAAGCGTTGGATATAACCCTGCACAAATTTGGGGTCAATGGCGATCGCTTTCTGGAAACAAGCCATGGCTTGAGATAGGCAACCTATGATTAGGCAAGAATTCCCACAGTCGCTATAGAACATGATATTATCCGGTTCAATGGCGATCGCTTTTTGAAAATAAGTGATTGCTTGTCGGTGGTTATTTTTGTGCTGCCACAACTTACCCAAATTACTGTAAGCAATAGCTAAATCTGGTTTCAGGCTAATTGCCTTATGGTAAGCGGCGATCGCTTCACTCAGCTTTCCTTGGCGAGCGAAAGCCCAACCCAAATTATTATATACTAATGGTTCGGTTGGGTCAATACTTAGGGCTTCTTGAAAGATAGCGATCGCCTCATCTATCTGATTTTGCTGTAATTGCAAATATCCCAGAGTGTTGAAAATTTCCTTAAAATTAGGGCAGTTAATTCGGCCTTCTTGTAAAACTTTAATCGCTGTGTTAATGTCCCCCCGCTCATTTAACCGCAGCGCCATATCTAAATAAGCCTCACCTAGCTTAGGGTTTAAGGCGATCGCTTTTTGGTAACAGCCAATAGCCCCTTCAATATTACCCTGCCAATGCCAAGTCATCCCTAAATGATAGTGTAAATCTGCCCAATTAGGAGAGAGGTCGATCGCCTGTTGGTAAAATGAAATAGCTTCATCAAACCAGCCCATATTCCGATATACTTGGGCAAGGTAAGCATAGCTAATAGGTTGGTTAGGTGCAAGTTCAAAGGCTTTGGTATAAGCCCCCATGGCCGCTATGAATTGGCCATTATCTTCTTGAATATTGCCTAGTAGTTGATAAGCAATGGCACAATTAGGCTGTTGGCTGATAATTTCTCGACAAATAGCAAAAGCCCGATCTTGGTTTCCTTGGCTTAAATTATCCTGTGCCAACTTCAACAACTCTTCAACACTCATTCCCACTCCCAGTTTCCCTGTCGCAGTCTACAACAGGCCTAGCGCTATCTTACCCAAAAATTATAGTCCTCCCCTGCCCATTTACTCAACTTTGATCCATCATCGTCTCGATTTTCATATAATATTGATTGATATAGGCTGAGAATCTTGCTAAATTTTGATAATTGTTAGAGAGGATAACCGATAATGAAAACCATTCATGTTGTCTTAATTGCCGTTGCTACTGCCTTATTTAGTGGTGGTATTGGCTTTGTCGGAGGTACGGCGATCGGAGGTATTGGCGGTGCGGCTGCCGGGGTTTTGTTGGGTATATGTATCACCGCAGAAACTGCTCAACAAGAGGGTATTTTAACTCCCGAACAAGCTGATAGTCTGGTAGGTACAATGCGCCAAAATGCCGCCACCCAATGGGATATTCCACCAGAGGATTTAGAGCAATTAAACTGCGATCGGATTACTCAAGATTTACGTTCTGAGTAATTCACAATAACCCCAAGCAGCCATCGCACTAAACATTACTCACCCCCTAAATTCCTCTCACCGGGGAGAGGTACTTCGCAGGCTTATGGCATGATTACTGAAACGGCAATCAAAACATTATTAACTCATCATCCTGGGTTATTTAAAATACATTTTGCATCAACAATCCACCAATTAGGCTGCTCAAAAACCCTGCATATATTAACCTGTTGATATAAAGCAAATTGCGAATTATTTTCCAGTAAATTTAAGGCTTTTTGACCTTCCGAAAAAATCAGCATCCAGTGATTATTTTTAATATATTCAGGCGAAAAAGCCGCCGGGTCAATCAGCCAAAAATCCACATTATATTGATTAATAAAATCCTGAAGTGTCTGCAAATCATCCGTATAGTGAGCATTAATCATATCCAAAGTTCTCGCCAAAATTTGATTATAATAACCCAAGTGATAAGGGATAGCATATTCTCGCGCCATCAAAACAGTTCTTTGAGCAAAAGTTGGCAGTTGGTCAGCCTCTGCTGACAGAGAAGCTATGACAATATCTGGGGGTTGCTGTTGGAAGAAATCATAAACTTCTGTCATTCTACCTTTTTCATATCTCACCAATGGAAAATAAGGCACGAAAGCCGGATATAATAGGACAATTCCCACCATAATAGCCATAAGACTCCCCGCCAAATATCGATAAAATCTATAGCCGTAGTTATGTTTAAAGACTCTCAGGAGTGTATCCCATATTAAAGTCAAAGATATGGCTGTTAAAAGCGCAATAATAATCCGAAAACTGAACTCAGTATATCGACCGGGAAGGTGTAGCCTAAACAAAAGTGCATGGGATGCAAAAAACATCAAAACCGATGATATGAATAATTGCAATAATACCCAAACCTGGGGTGTAATATATCTCCCTAGGGGAAACTGTCTCGGAAATATTAGTAAAAATGGCAGTAATAAAGCCACACATTGAGTAGCGGGGGTAAATAGGGAACTGTGAAACATTCCGCTACGTCTTCCGGTGAACCAAATATCCATAAAATTATCGTGAAAAAACCTGCTCCGTCCCCCCTCGAAAAATTCGGGAGAATTCATGGCTTCGGCGCGAGTAATGGTCGGACCAAATTCTGAGGAGGTGATAATATATGGAAGTAATACTATGAACGCGACCAATAAACCCCAAGCTAAAATTTGATAATCGCGGTTATTTTGGGTTAGCTTAAAGCTGCGATTTTGCCAATTAATAACTCTCAATATCAGCATTATAGCAGCCATGAAAACATACTGAGGATAAAATAAGCCAATAGCTGCTACTGTGACACAAACACCCAGCCGAGAATGTCTAACTAGATAGTATAAAAAGGCGATGAAAATCGGGTTAATAAATGCTCTGGGTGTTCCTGATGCTAAATCGTCTTTTAACCATAAGGCTTGATTGATGATTAAACAGCCGATAAATCCTGTGGCTGGAATTGGTAAAATCTCAAGACATAACCTGAAAAAATAATAAGTAACAAATAATCCTAAAATTGGTGGGATAATTTTAGCTAAATCAAAGGGGTTTATTCCTAAGATAATACCTAGTTTATAAACTATAGTATATCCCCGGGGAGCTACAGATTGAAAATAATCGGCTATTAAATCATTGGGAAACAGGTTGGGGTCAATGAACCGCAACATCCAAAAAATGTGCTGTCTTGCGTCATTATGGACTAAATTGGGTTCCGCAAAGGCTTGTTTTAGCGATAGAATACCGTAAATGCTGGCTAAACTCATGCTGAGGAAAAGCCAAAATAGGGTCTGGGATGTTGTATATTTTTTCATATTTCCATGGAAACAAAAAAAGACCCCTACAACAATGAGGGGTTTTGATTAACTTAGTAATTTAGTAATTCAGAAAGTTTCTGAGTATTGCACAATCTGGAATAATTCAGTTACCCCAGACGTGGAAAGGTATCTCTCAAAGCCTTCAACACAATGTTGACAGCGCACGACTGCACAGCACTAACTCTTAACAATTATTAAGCTGAAACGCGAAATTGCTAGATAAGCTGTAAGACTTATTAAAAGAAGTGAGGAAGTGAGACCCTTAGGACCGACGAGAGTAACCGCCGCCACCACGACGACCGCCGCCGCCGCCGCCAAAGGAGCCACTATTTTCGCGAGGCTTGGCTTTATTGACTCTCAGATCACGACCGCACCACTCAGCACCATCAAGAGCATCAATGGCTGATTGTTCTTCAGCTTCTGTGTCCATTTCTACGAAGCCAAAACCACGCATACGTCCGGTTTCTCGGTCCGTGGGTAGTTTGACACGCTTAACTGATCCATACTCTGCGAACACAGCAGTTAGATCATCTTCTGTAACCTCATAGGACAGGTTACCAACGTAAATCGACATAAATTATCTCCAAAACCAGAGTTTCGTAGGGAGTGAGGTTCTCGGAGAGAAACTTGCCAGCATTGAACGTGAAAAACTCGTTGATACTTGAAACAAAAATACTACAACCGATACTTAATTCTCCATTGACTAGAGTCTAGCACCTTAACTGATTATTTGGGAATAGGTATTATTACTTTTTTAGAAAAATTTAAGATTTGGTCGGCATATCCTAGTAGGGGCGCGCCTCCGCAGTCAATTAAATTTCTCCACCGGAATTGTCGTCAACCCGCCCCACACGACGATCATTGGGTTGGATCTAATCAATCTGTAAGTTAAAGGGTAACCGGGTATATATTCCCCTAGGATCATTGAGATGCCTAAGCACGGATAACTCATGATAGAGTTGGAGCAGTTCCCTGGTCAGAGGGTCTGCTTGGGTGGCTTCGGTTCGCAGGCTTTCTAGCAAACGTTCCTCAAAACTAGGAATTCTGGGATATTCGGCGAGTTTCCAATCATCACCCAGTTCGGCTTTTTCGGCTACAGCAGCGATCGCATCTTGTAAACCCCCCAACTGATCAACTAACCCCAAGGCTTCAGCTTGTACCCCCGACCAAACCCGACCCTGAGACATTTCCAAAACTTCCTCTTGTGGTAAATCTCTCAATTGGGCGACGGAAGAGACAAACCGCTGATAAATGAAATCAACCATCTGCTGAACCTTCTGTAGTTCCTGGTCTGTTTTGGGACGGGAGATAGAATTAAGATCAGCAAAGGGTCCGGTTTTCACACCATCCCAGGTAATGCCATTCTGGTTAGCAATATCCTGAGCATTAAACAGCAGTCCAAATACACCAATGGAACCAGTGACCGTAGTGGGTTCAGCGAAAATGCGATCGCTCCCCATAGCAATCCAATAACCACCGGAAGCGGCGGCATTCCCCATAGAAACTATAATGGGTTTTTCCTCTCTGGTCAATTGTACTTCTCGTGCGATGACCTCGGAAGCGGTAGCGCTACCACCGGGACTATTGACCCGCAGGACAATTCCTTTGACCCGATCATTATCCCGTAGCCTGCGTAACTCTTCGCTAAAGCGATCGCCGCCAACTTGACCAATCCCCCCGCGACCATCGACAATTTCACCATCAGCGTAGACTACAGCAATGATATTGCGACTGTTGGGATTACCAGCCCAACTTCCCTTAACTTGAGGAGTTCTCGAATATTCCTGGATCCCCACCCGTCGAAAAGGTTGTCTTCCCTCCTCCTTTTCTTCGGTCAATTCGCGCAGTTTAGCGGCCACTTCATCTCTATGGGCGATATGATCAACCATTTCGCGATCCTTCGCATCTGCAGCCATTAAAAATCCGTCCTGATTCACAATTTGCTGCAACTGTGCTGTAGTCAGACTGCGACTAGATGCGATCGCCCCGGTAAACTCACCCCACAAATCTCCCAATAACTGCTGCATTTGCTGTCTATTTTCCGGGCTCATCTCTTGGCGCAAAAAAGGTTCAACAGCAGACTTATATTGACCAACCCGCGTCACCTGTACCCCAATCCCGAACCGTTCCAAGGCTCCCGCCAAAAAGACGCTTTGAGAACTAAACCCGCTCATCTCCACCGTACCCATGGGGTGGATAATGATTTGATCAGCTACTGAACCCAGGTAATATTCACGCTCGGTCCAGTCAGTATCATAAGCAATAATAGTTTTACCGCTCTCTTTAAACCCTTCCAAAGCCCGACGGACTTCCTTTAAATTCCCAAACCCTGTGGGAGTTGTACCACTACTGCCTTGCAGATACAGCCCGACAATTTTATCATCCTTACTCGCCCGCTCAATAGTTTCTAGGACTACCCGCAATGGCAAGAACCTAGCCCGATCTTCTCTCAGGGTCTGTCCTATGGCGATCGATGGTGTTGGCGGCGGTGCTGTGTCCGCTATACCCACAGACAGGTCTAGCACCAATACTGATTTATCTCTTAGGGTTGTTTGTGTACCCCTCGAAGCACTAACTACTACTAAAAACGCGATTCCCCCCATGCCAAATGTGATGACTAGGAACAGTCCCAGTAAATTGCCAACTACACTGGCTAGGGTATATTTCAGAAACTCTTTCATGACTAGCTCTTACCCAGCCGGGGACGGTTTGCTCTGGCTGCATTGGGGTTAATCATAACAAAATACCACAGTTTATATTGGATCAGCCACCATCGACTCAAAACACTTCCATATCAATTTTTAGCTTAGGGGTTGACATTATCCTATTTTTGCTGATATCCTCAAATGTATGTGTTATATTTTTTGCATATGCTGTCAAAATTTTGTTAGCAATATCTCAATTTTATAATAAGCATATAAAGATTTTCCCGAAATTGTCAACCCCCTGCCTCCCCAAACCCCGGCAAACATAAGTTAATTTAATGTTTTTAGGAGAATAATTTTAATATTTAAAAAATTGTAAATATTCATTACATTTTTATTGCTACTTATTCTTAAATAATTGACGACAGAATGGGGGTTGTGGTAAATTTGAAAAAATAAAAATCCACTGGGGTTTTGTCAACTCACCAAAATATCCTCTGTAAGCCTGATTCTATGGTGGCACTTGGGCGGTAATGGGGTAAATTTTGACTTTGGCGATGCACCAATTTTGGCGAAAATTGTGGCGCTGGAAAATCCGCCCCTTGACAAAATACACTTTTTGTGATTCATGGATTTGACCAAAGCCCCTCAAAGAAACCTAGTTTCTCAGCCTACTGCAAGCTTCTCAGGCTGTTCATAGCTCCTTGATATCCGGCATTATTGTCCTGTTTTCGATAGAGGTTAGCAGCGGTTTGCCAGTCGGAACCGGCTTTTTGCTTTTCTCCTAAAACCTTGTAAGCATCACCGCGATTTTTGTAGGCTAGAGCATAATTCGGGTTAATTTCAATAGCGCGGTTGTAGTCGGCTATGGCTGCTTCATAATTTCCCTGGCTCCGGTGAGCAAAACCCCGATTGTTGTAGGCATTATGATAATTCGGGTTAATTTCAATAGCGCGGTTGTAGTCAGCTATGGCTGCTTCATAATTTCCCTGGCGGCGGTGAGTAAGACCCCGACCGTTGTAGGCTAGAGCATAATTCGGGTTAATTTCAATAGCGCGGTTGTAGTCGGCT
>NZ_JARPLC010000034.1:0-2977 GCF_032350395.1 Limnospira sp. PMC 289.06 | reverse complement strand
TTGTAGGCTAGAGCATAATTCGGGTTAATTTCAATAGCGCGGTTGTAGTCGGCTATGGCTGCTTCATAATTTCCCTGGCGGCGGTGAGCAAAACCCCGATTGTTGTAGGCTAGAGCATAATTCGGGTTAATTTCAATAGCGCGGTTGTAGTCGGCTATGGCTGCTTCATAATTTCCCTGGCGGCGGTGAGCAAAACCCCGATTGTTGTAGGCTAGAGCATAATTCGGGTTAATTTCAATAGCGCGGTTGTAGTCGGCTATGGCTGCTTCATAATTTCCCTGGCGGCGGTGAGCAAAACCCCGATTGTTGTAGGCTAGAGCATAATTCGGGTTAATTTCAATAGCGCGGTTGTAGTCGGCTATGGCTGCTTCATAATTTCCCTGGCGGCGGTGAGTAAGACCCCGACTATAGTAGACAGTAGCATCATTGATATCAATTTCAAGAGGGCGGTTGTACTGAGAGGAAGTATCTGACCTTGCAGTAGGCTCTGTTGTTGAATTATCCCTAAATGTATTTACTCCTACAACAGCTATACCAACCAAGCAAATAACTAGGCCGGCATTTTGCCAAAAACTTTTCCAGGGAGATATGGCTGTTGACGCTTTTTGTTTTTGTGCTATCTGTGGGGACGACTCAGGTACTAGCTTAGATTCCCCAGAAAAGTTGATTTTTGGTAAAGTTGGCTCTGAAGATGCTATAGCAAAGTTAACAGGTATTGGATGATCATAAATATTAGATATGGTTTCATTATTAACAGACAATTGAGTAGAAACTGGAGGAGGTTTTGGTGTAACTATTTCAAGAACAGAAGGATTGAGAGCATTAATAACCTCTTGAGCTGATTGATAACGATGTTTAGGCATTTGATGAGCTAACTTGTCAATAATATTGCCTAATTCCTCACTAACCACTTTCCCATTCAGATAATCTCGCCATATCCACCGATTATTAATAGTATCATATAAATCAAATGGACTGACTCCTGTGAGTAAGTGCATACAAGTTACACCTAAACCGTATAAATCGCTCACCAATAAAGGTTTTCCCAAGGACTGTTCTGGTGCACAATATTCGGCTGAACCTATTATAGTTCCGTCAACATTAATATGTGGCTTTTTGACTACTTTGGCAGAGCCAAAATCTACGATAAACAGCTTATTGTCAACTGTACTTATGATCATGTTTTCTGGATTAATATCTCTATGGATTACCTGCTTACTATGCACAAAATCCAAAATTTCTAATACCTCTAGTAGAATTTCTCTAATCTGTGGTTCTGAGAAAGTACCATTCTGGTCAAGCTCCTCTTTTAGGGTATCACCGTTGACAAATTCTTGAATCAAATATTGTCGATTATTGACTATAAAATAAGCGATTAAATCAGGTATTTGAGAATGCTTGCCCAACTCCTCAAGCCTTTCTGCTTCCTGTGCAAATAACTGGGATGCGTTTTCAATAGTATCTGTTCCTTGGGCTTGAGGTAAAAACTGTTTAATCACACAGAAGGGTTGAGAAGGCTTATCTGTATCATTAGCTAAGAATGTGCGACAGAAACTACCTTGACCTAAAATTGAGCGTGGTATATACCTTTCTTTCAGGATTAACCTATTACCACATCTATGGCAATATTGGAAATGACTGGGGTTAGGGTGGAGACAGCCTGGGTTCAGACAGTAGATGGTGTTCATGGTCTGATGGCACGAAGATTAAACTATCTGCTGTAGCAAAGCTTACTTATCAGATGTTGCTACAGCTCAACTTCTTCATTATAGATCAGTTATTAAAATAGGTCTAGAAGAGCATGAAACGATCGCCTATGATAATTTCATGGGCTTAACATATCTACTAACTTGATTTTTTATTCAATATATCAACAGCCAGCTAACAAAGAAACCAGGTTTCTACAGAAATTTTTGATAAGCAACCAAAGCCCATCAAAGAAACCACACTTAATCACATCATTGTTTGATTTTTTATTCAACACAGAAAAAACGCCGCCGCCAGCCACGGAAACGGTTGACAAATCAAGAGCGATCGCCTATTATAGTGTCGTGGGGGTGATATGTCTTGTTGCTTGATTTTTTAGTCAACACATCAACAATAAAGAAACGGGGTTTCCAGGTAAAAGAAACCCAGTTGTAACGGTCTATAATGACTCTGTTAGGCGGTCAATAGAAATCATAGCCGCCTCAGCCACTTGATGATGACTGTCTTTAGCCAAATATTTAAGGGCTGATAAGCTCTTAGGGCTAGGTAAATTTCCCAGAGCTTCGGCTAGACGCTGGCGAATTAACCAATCATCAGACTGAGCAAACTTGAGGATATGGTCTATAGCTTCGAGGTCGTGAATTTCACCTAAAGCAGCGATCGCCGCCTGTTGCAAAATCACCATATCACTATTAAGGGCAGACATCAAAACGTCACGGGCGCGGATATCCTTCAAATTGCCGAGAGAGACAGCAGCACTAAAACGCACTAGCCAGTCGGTATCCTCATAAAAAGCGCGCATGAGGGGTTCAACAGCCCTAGAGTCCCCCAAATACCCCAAAGCCCCGGCAGCATCAGCGCGAATGCCATAGTCGGGGTCGGTTTCTAATAATTTTACCAGAATCGGATAACATTCGTCAGTTTGTTTAATCCCTAGGGCGAAAACAGCCATTGACCGAATTTGTAGGCTTTTATCAAAGAGAACCTTCTTAATTAGGGGAACAGCTTGCTCTGGGGATACCTCGCGCAAGGAAGCTAAAGCTAACATCCGATCGCGGGTATTATCGCTGTCTAACTTACGGGAAATTTGGTCTAGGGGAATAATTACACTCATGAGAGCAACTTATTAAAACTTTACATGGGGAATTTTTTCTATCCTATCTTAAAACTTTGAACAAGAAAAAGCCCCGCCTGAACAATCAATCAGCGGGGCCTGCGGCCCAAATCCTTGGAGTCCATGAAAGAACACTCCGCAGATGGGACGAAAATG
>NZ_JARPLC010000033.1:0-43855 GCF_032350395.1 Limnospira sp. PMC 289.06 | reverse complement strand
CAGTCCCTTGACACCAATCTGGACTTCTACAATTCCAAGACAACGGTAAACGCTTCCATATAGCAGACCGGGTCCGTGGTACCGCCAAAGGTCATAGGAACATCAGGTTCAAAAGCAGTCATCACATAGGATTCGGGTTTACTTAGATGTTTAGCCAGGGATGCTGACAAATCCTTGAGTAAACTTTCAACTTGGGATTTTTCCGGTTGAGAAATCGATGTTTTGACTTTAATCAGTGGCATAATTAAAACTGATTCCCCCTCCCGGTGGGAGAGGGTTGCCAATTGCCGTTAATTTCACAGCAGGTCTGATGTCAACTGTTAAGGATCTGTTAAGTCACCTAGTCGAATGTGCCACCATTCCAGCCCCACATAGTCCGGGGTGCATCAGCAAACTCAATATATATGCGATCGCTGGGGACACCTAAAGCCTGATTAATTTTTTGGCAGAAATCCTGACTCATAGCTTTAGTAGTCGTTGGAGTGATGTTACCAATACTTTTGATTTCCATATAGCAGACCGGGTCTGTAGTACCACCAAAGGTCATAGGAACATCAGGTTCAAAAGCAGTCATCACATAGGATTCGGGTTTACTTAGATGTTTAGCCAGGGATGCTGACAAATCCTTGAGTAAACTTTCAACTTGGGATTTTTCCGGTTGAGAAATCGATGTTTTGACTTTAATCAGTGGCATAAATCCTGTTTTAACCTCCGTAATTCCATCCTGTACTCGCTAAGGAGAGAATTTCCCCTTCTCGGTGAACTCCGGCCGCGATTACTTCCCCGACGAAAACCGAGTGGTCACCTTTTTCCACGCTACCAACTACATTACACTCGATGTAGCCTAGAGAATCTGAGAGAATCGGGCAGCCTGTTTCTCCTAGGTAAAATTCCAGGTCCTCGAATTTGCTACCGACTAAACGCTGCGGCTTAAAGAATTTTTGGGCAATGTCTTTTTGTCCCAATTCTAAAAAAGTCAGGGCGAACACACCGCTGGCTTTAATCATGGCGTGGGACCGGGAGTCATTGCGAACGCAGTTTACCACTAGGGGAGGTTTAAAGGATGACTGCATCACCCAACTGGCGGTAAAACCATTGATTTCGTCTCCTTCTTTGACTCCACAAATATATAGGGCGTGGGGCATTGTTCGGAGAATAGTTGTTTTTGCTTGTTCGTCTAGCATGGGTTTTTCAGTCTAGGTCTTGTAGTTTTTAGTTTACCGTTATTTTGGTTATGAGAAACGGAATGAGGGCGAAAAATTTAGCGGGGATGTTGAACAAGGAGCAGATATCTGGTTTTGGGGTTTCCGGGAGAGGGAAGTTCCCACACGGAGTCGGATGATTTTAGAACTGTTTGGGGCGTAAAACACATAAACAGAAATCTGACGCTAAACCTCCGGGTATTTCCATCAGGATTTCTTCAAATTCTAATAATAGCCTAACTAATGCTTCTGATTTGGGGTCGCCGGGTAACAGTTGCGTATGTTCTAACAGGGGATACAGAGGATGCAGAATAGCACCGCCAAAGGGATTGTATACCTCGATATTAAAGTAGTATTCGATGAATGGTAAAATTAGCTTAGAACGCACGGCTTCGGATGGGTCGGTGGCGAAGACTTGATGAATGGTGGGATTGATAAAGTTTTCTTGAATTCCAGAACGCAAGATTTCCCCAAAGCATTTATACAGGCGGTTAATTATTTGCACCTGATGGGGGCTATAAATGCAGTAATTATCCCCTACATATTCATTGATGATAAAGTAGCCATCGGGGTGAAGGCAGCCGTGAACTATGCCTAAAAATCTCTCGATTTCTTTGACGTGATGTAAGGATCCCGAACAGAAGGCAATATCGTATTTTTTGCCTTTATCAAGAGTAAAGGTATTGAAATCGTCCTGATAAAAGTTGATATTAACTCCCACATTGGCCGCAGTTTGGCGGGCAATATTTAGGGATGCTTCGGAGAAATCAAAGGCATCAATATGGTTGGCAAACCTTTCTTGTGCCATGACGATTTCATGGTTGCCGATACCACAACCTAGGGAGATTAATTGGTCGAAATTTCGCTGGGTAAAATAGTCTTCAATTAGCCATCGTAGCCAATATTTTTGACTCTGACCACCAGACATTCGCTTATAAATGGTATTAGCTACAATGGGGTTGGATACCCACTGACTAGCTATGGCTGCAGTGGGGTTGGTTTCCCAATAGTTTTTATCCTGGGGGGCTTCTATGGTAACAGTTTCTGGTGGCACTGGGGTTTCGGGGATGGTTTCTGTTTCTACAACTTCTAATTCGGGGGCTTCCTGGGATAACTGAGGATGAGGATGAGGATTCATTAAATAGGCTTCTTGGAAAATCTCACCATAGGCTGCTGTCATCTCCTCAAAGCGATTGAGGGAGTCTAGGACATATTTGGCATTTTGGGCGAATTGCTGCCTTTTACGCTCATTTTCGAGTAGTTCGGTGATACATTTGGCTAACTCATCGGGTTGATTGGGTGTATAAAATAGGGCGTTAATTTCACAGCGCACTTGTTCAGGAATGCCAAATACAGGGGTGGTGATAATTGGTAAATCAAAACCCATGGCTTCTAAAATTACGCGGGGATAACTTTCGATGCGGGAGGTGCAAATGAAGATATCCGCCGCCCGATAATAAAGGGCTGTATCGGGGGTTTCTGAGACTATAGAAGCGCGATTACGCAAGGACTCTGGTAGTTGATTAACTAGGTTGGCTAATTGACTGCTATACAGGCTGGGTCGATCGCCTACAATTAAACAACGGATGCGAGAATGCCATTGGGGGGGTAGTAAGGGTAGGGCTTTCACTAGGTCTTGTTGACCTTTGCGATCGCATACTGTTCCTAATAATAAAATCGCGATTTCTCCGGGGTCAATATCCAAGGTTTCGCGGGC
Organism: Limnospira sp. PMC 289.06; assembly: GCF_032350395.1. Classification (NCBI taxonomy): domain Bacteria; kingdom Bacillati; phylum Cyanobacteriota; class Cyanophyceae; order Oscillatoriales; family Sirenicapillariaceae; genus Limnospira; species Limnospira sp. PMC 289.06. The sequence goes on along the minus strand of NZ_JARPLC010000033.1, from coordinate 40,936 downwards.
TGATTTCCTCGTCCATTTTTCTGCCTGTGTTAAAAGGCGATCGACATCCAAGCCATTATGAATAGTGATAAAATTATGGTGGCTATTCAGTGGCAAATATTGGTTACGGGTAGCATCAGCCACAAAAATCACCCGATAGGGGAAGTGGAAACACTCCAAAGCCTGGGCAGCAATTTCACCCCCAAAGCGATTAAAATAGGTCTGCCACGGTTCACTTTCATGGACATTCCACACACAGGGAACCCCCATATTTTCGGCGGCGGCTACCATAAAGAAATTCTCTAAAGTATTCGCATAAACCAGGTCATAACTATCAAGGCGTAACTCCTCAGCTAAAGCCGAAATAGCCTGACCATAACCCTGTCTATCGTAAACACCAGTTAAGGGATGTTCTCGGACTATTACTTTAATTCCCTGCTGTTCATATACTTGTCGCAGGGGTCCATCAGTCACACTAAAGATGACCGGTTCTATATCCCCATCTCCCGCCAATTTTATGGCTATTTCTAGCTGATGTAAAGGCGCTCCTGTGTATTCTAAGGCATTGCTACACATCAGAACTTTAGGCTGAATTTTGACAGTTAAGTTATGCCCAAAATAGCGCCGGGGTTGTATTTGGAACCACTCATTAGCCAGAGATAAATGGGGGCTATAAAACGGGTCTATTTGATTAGCATACCGACGGCGGAAGGTGGCGACCTCTTTGGGGTTATCCCCAAAACCGCGACTGGTTCCTTCCCTGTGAATTAACTCAGCATCAGGACAATAAACACAACGATATCCCGCCTCAGATAGTCGATAGCCATAGTCTGCGTCATTATAGGCTACAGCAAAATCAGTCTCATTAAAACCACCCATTTCCCAAAATAGCGCCCTAGGAGTTAGTAAACAAGCGGCGGTGACGGCTGAGTAATTTTTGACTACTTTAGAATAGGCTAAATAACCAAAATCATCTCGGTGAGTCAGTTTAAAAGCATGACCTGCTAACCCATGATGTAACCCATGAATAATTCCGGCGTGTTGAATAGTATCATTGGGGAAAATCAACCGCGCACCCACAGCCCCCACCGCCTCAAATTGACCATAACCCATCATTTGAGATAACCAGTCTGGATTAATTATTTCGGTGTCATTATTGAGGAATAGCAAATAATCAGCTTCTACCTGTTCAGCGGCGCGATTATTAATGTGGGCAAAACTAAACCCAGTTTCGGGATTAGAAATTTTCAGAACCCTACATTTTGGTAAGTCTGAAAAACTGGCTAAATATGCCAAGGTTTGGGGGTCATCACTTTGGTTATCAATGACTACAATTTGATAGTTTTGATAGCTGGTTTTTGCCAGGGAATTAATACAGGCTTGCAACAGCTTTAATTGATTTTTGGTGGGAATTATAATAGCTACGGAAGGTCCGCTATGGGGGAAAGTATGGCTAAATATACCTAGATTTAATTTAACCGCCCATTGGGGTTGATGAACAGTAGCGGCGCTTTGACGGCGGGCGATCGCATCAATTATGGCATTCTGACCCGCCTGGAAACTAGCAGGTTTGGCGGCACCAGAAACAGCAGTGGAACCGGGCGCAGTACGCCAATGATATAATACTAGGGGAATATGACCAATTTGGCGAGCTTTTTCCGTTGCTCGTAGGGCAAAATCATAGTCTTGGGAACCTTCATAACCAATGCGAAACCCTCCTAATTCTTGGAAGAGGGAATGACGCACTACTAAGGCGTGACCCATGTACATATAAGATAGTAGTAATTCCGGCGACCAGTCCGGTTTAAATTGGGGCGCAAACCGTTTACCTTGGGTGTCTATTTTGTCATCATCACTATAAAGAATATCTGTTTCTGGGTTGGTGACTAGGTAGAGGGCAATTTCTGCTAAAGCGTCGGGGGTGAGTTCGTCGTCATTATCCAGAAATAGGATAAAGTCTCCGGTAGCGAGTGAGGCGGCGCTATTGGTGGCGGCGCTAATATTGCCATTTTCTGACCGGAAATGTAGCCTGATACGGGGTTCGGTTTCGGCTAGTTGATTTAGGGTTTTAGCAACTTCTGGGTCGCTGCTACAATCATCAGCTATACAGAGTTCCCAATGGCTGTATACTTGACTACAAACACTGGCGATCGCTTGTTGTAAAAACTCTATAGGAGGGTTATAAACTGGCATCACTACCGAAATTTTCGGCAAAGCTGTCGCCGGAACCGCCGCCAAACGGTTACGCAAAATATCAGCCGCCCTTTCTGTCCAGACGTTAGCTTTTAACCAAGCATCATAAGGGTCAATAGTCGCCGGAATTTCAAACCCTGTTGGTAACAATACTTCCCCAGGAATTTCGCTGGTTTGGTCGTACATTTCCGACATTCGCCGTATAATGGTAGGAATTTCCCAAGGCATGGGAATTAAACGACCAAGACGTTGTTTACGTTCAGCCGCCCGTTGTCGAATAGCCGCGCTAAGTTTAATTAACTGTTTAGTCTTACCGGCAACTTTATTGAGAGGGTTAACGCGGTTAACAGTGAGGGGCTGTTGTTTTTCTAAGGCTACTGTTTCCCCATTTTCCAATTGTGCCTCAAGGGAAATATTCCAAGTTCCCGGAGGTAAATTAATCAACACTTCCCAACCACTATTAGAACTACCTACCCAGTCAGAGAAAATTTCCCCCACGTCACCCCGTGGAAGTCCATAGGCACATTCTACAGTTTGCTGTCCATAACGTAGGAATAGTTTAGTAATTTGGTATTGAGGGTGACAACACCAACCCGCAAATAGAGTTTCTCCCACTGGGACTATATTTGTATTAGGTACATCAAATGCAGCTTGTAGGGGTGAAACTCGCAGGGGATATTCTCCGAACTGATGCCATTTTCCCCTAGTGTCTTTAACTTCTAATTGCAGTCTATTATTACCGGAAATTAGGGGAATTTGTACCCGAAAACCACAGTTAGAACTACCGGGGACGTAATCATATATATTCCCCACGTCCAGGCGTTCTATATTATAGGTTCCCTCGAATATTTCATCATTAATACGGGCGCGAACAGCCTCTAAATTGAGCTTACCGGTATGTAAACACCAGCCCTGAACTTGCATATAACTATCCCGACACCCCAGCAATTCCCAATTAGTCGGGTTATCAATAGAAGATAAAAACCGAGGTTTGAGGGTGCGTCTGGCTTGCCTTTTCGCCGTAGCATATTTACTGCGAATTTTCCAGAATTTAGAGGCTTTAATCGCAGCCAATTCCCCTTCCGCCAAGTTCCGCGCCATTTGGGTCTGTCCGAGTTCCTCTTCTAGTTCTCGGAGTTTAGCAAAGGCTTGCTTAAATTGTACTTGGCTAGTTTGTAGTCGAAATTGAGTCTGTCCTAATTCGGTTTCTAAACTGCTAATTTTTAACTGGGCGTTATGTAGTTTAAATTCCGTCGTTCCCAGTTCGGTTTCCGTATTAATTAATTTACTCAAGACATCTTGATATTTGATATCAAAATCTTGATATTTATCTTGGATTTTTTGCAGTTCCCCCTGGGTTTTTCCGAGTTCTTGTTCCGTGGCTACCAGTTTAGTTGTGGCTTCTTGCAAACCCACTTCTAGGTTGTGGGCGTGGGCTGTCATTCCCCGCAATTCTAGGGTGCTTGCTTCTAGTTCCCCTTGGGTTTTTCCTAATTGTTCTTCGGTGGTAACTAATTTGGCGATCGCATCTTGTTGTTTAATCTCTAAACCATTAAGTTTTAGTTGAGTTCTACCTAGTTCAGTTTCCTTACTAACCAACCTATCTACAGCATCATGAAAATGGTCTTGCCACAGCTTAACATCAGCTTCTAAAATACCGCATTCTTTTTCCAGTTGCCGAATATTTGACCAATCTTTAAACGCCCAACTAGGACTCGGCTTTTGTTGCACAGCTTCCCGCTCAAAATTATTTAAACCACTCCCCAGATTTTTCGCCGCTTCTTCTAGTTCTTGATATAGGCTCAATGCTTCTGGGAAGTAATAGCCAATTAATCCTGGCTTCCTACTTTTAATAATTTCATTGATTAACAGACTTTCGTCAAAATTGCTGCGGTTATCATCAATTTTTAGCCCTAAGCCTAAATTTTCATTTATTGCCTTTATAAAATCTTTGGGATAATTTCCCACCTTATAAACATTGGAAATTAAGCATCTTTGGGAATTATTTTTATAAAAGTTTAGCAGCTTGTTATTATAAAAAATCCACATTTTAACCGCCATTTCTGGGGAAGTAATTAAGGCTTCATCTGTAGACCTACGATAAAGAGAGTCCACCACTTCCCAGGGAGTTCTATAAACAAAAATAAACTTAGCTTCTGGTATCAGTTCCCCCCAAAAATCCAACAGCAGAGTCGTCCTCGGATCTTTCCATCCCCAGGGAGATAATGGGTCTTGATTTTGGGCAATTAGCTGTTGTGCCTGTTCCCGTTGAGTCGGTGTTAATGATATCTTATCTTCCGCCACGCAGCCCAATTCATCAATGCCATTATCGCGCAAAATCTCTTTATGAAATTCCACAAAATCAATATTTTCAAAATGACCCTTGATATTTCCATAATTGGAACCCACCAAATTTTGACCAATATTGACACCATACTCCTGGAGCAAAGAAGCCGTCAAGGAAGTGCCAGAACGGTGCATTCCCGTGATAATTAAAATTGGTGATTGACCCTCTGCTGCTATGTCCATAGATTTTACTTAACTAATTCAGATCGATGCGGCTATTCATTTACAGGCAAGCCGAGAACACGCTTTAGTTTAAACCATTTTGTCCGCAGTTTCCAAAACTTGCTACTCTCCATTGCCTGAATACGATTTTCCAGGGTATCAAGCTGATGACTCATTATCTGCATTTGGGGCTGTAGATGCTCCCATTCGCTTTTTTGGGCGAGATATTCTGTCTGATATCGGCCAATTTCAGCTTCCGTCTCGAACTTTCGCGCCTGATATTGGTCTATCTGGGATTGATATTGGGCTATTTGCTGCTTATATTGATCTATTTGGGATTGATATTGGGCTATTTGGGATTGATATTGGTCTATTTGGGATTGATATTGGGTTATTTGGGATTGATATTGGTCTACGGTGGCTGTCAACTGTGCCTGAGTTTGGGTAAGTTGCTGGCGTGTAGTAGATAGTTGAATGTCCCAATTTCTGCGGCTGGAGATAGCCACTAAGCGATCGCCTTCTATAATCGCCTGTAAGCCCTTGCTAGAGACAATTTTGATGATTAATATATCCTGGGGCGAAATCTGGTCACTAGAGAGGACACAGGACCAGCCGGAGAGCAAAAAATCTGGCTGTTGGTAGTGGGCGACAATATCGGGTCGTTCCTCAGAACAGGGATAGACACCAATAAGGCGAGAGTCGGACCACAATTGAATCTCTAAAGTTACCCCAGGGTTAAAATCAATAGCCCATCCACTGAGGCGAACTTCTCCGTTAGGTTGAATATAGCAGTAGTCAATTTTGCCTTCTGGATGATGATAGAATGCCAGAGGATTAGGGGATGCTACAGAGCGATCGCTTACCGCATAAAGGTCTTGATAGCGGTTTAAGCCTTTAGGAATGCGGGTAATTTCAGCATTACCATCACTAATTTGGTCAAGTATTCGCCGCACATATTCTTCCGTCACCCAGGTAGTGCCATACTCTTGTTTATCGAGAGATTGACTTTCACTATCTGGACTAAATACTAACCCCGTTTCCGACCTACGGATATGGGGGTCTAATAATTCCATATCCAAGACGCTAAATAATAGTAAACCCCGCCTTGATTTCAAATCATAAATTTTTTGCATCCAGCCTTCAAAAGTAGTGGCTGGCATATCGCTAAAAAACGAACTAGCCATAATCACATCAAAACTGCGATCAACTTGATAATCTTCAGGTAAAGAGGTGGAATATATTCCCTGTACTCCAAAGTATTCGCTTTGGAATTTAACCGCCTTTTTATAGATATCAGAAACCCAGATTTTTTCTGGTGGTATTTCTTGGATTAAAAAGCGAGTGAACCGACCATATCCACAGGCAAAATCCAAGAATGAATCCACCGCCTCAAATCCGCCAAAATGCCAATCAACCAACTGTTTTACTGTGTCCAAAATCGCGCGGCCCATAGTATAGTAATAGGTTAAAGCACGATGGGAGTTTTTATCTTCGAGTTGATTAAATACATAGGAGTACATTTCATCGATCGCCATAATTTCTGGTTGAAAAGTTTCAGGCGATCGAGCCAAGGTCTGAATCAAAACATCCACCAGGGGATTATCATGAACAAAAATATTAGTTTTCATGGCAGATGTCATTTATCCCACGGATACACCGTCTAAATTTTCCCAATTAACCTTACCAGAGGTAATAGTTAGTTGTGGTTCAACCAACAGATCAACAACACCCGTACCACAGGACTCTTCGCAGGGTTGAACCCTAAACATAGCCACATCAACGCACCTATCTAAATAGGTAAATTCCCCCTCGACGATACCGGATACACCAGCATTCAAGAAATACACATCAGGAGCCAGGAGGCATTTAAACTGAAATTCTAACATAATTTTAGTTCCAGCATCAATATATTTAATTAACTGAGAGGTTGCCAAAAAAGAAGCCCCCGCCAATTCATAGCCACTAACAGTTTTAACCAACATTCCAAAGCGGACATGGGAGGCGGACTTAATAAACTCAACCTCGTAGTTATAAGTATAGGTTTGACGAGCGACCAAATGATTAACTCGCTTCCCTTTTAAAGTTCTAATATGGGGGTCTTGGATAGTTGCACCCCGACTAGGATAACGAATCAATTGGTCAGGGACTAAATTCGGGTCGTAATAGTCTCGATAATCAGGATTATGTTTAATCATCCCCTGACTCTGAGGCTGACTATGATTACCATTTTGTTGAGAGATGCTAATTACTTTATGGACTTGAGGTTGAGGAGGCAATGAGGCTTTAATCTGCTTAATTTCGGCGCGAACTTGGGCGGCGGCATCTGCATCAGCATAGATCATTTTTTGATATTTAGAAACAATCATTTTCGGGGTATGTTCTAATAACATTTCCCCCTTATCCATGAGTACCGCCGAATCGCATAACTGAATAATTGAGGGTGCCGAATGGGATACAAATAGAATAGTACCGCCCCGGTCTTGGATTTCGTGAATGCGGCTAAAACACTTACGTTGAAAGGCTTCATCTCCCACAGATAGGGCTTCATCAACAATCAAGATATCAGGGTCAACGCTAGTAGCCACAGCAAAACCCAAGCGAATATACATCCCACTGGAATAGGTTTTGACAGGTTGATCGATAAAATCGCCGATATCAGCGAAGGCGGCAATATCATCAAATTTGGTAGCAATTTCTTCAGGTGTCAATCCCAACAACTGACCATTAAAGAAAACATTTTGTCTTCCGGTAAATTCAGGATTAAATCCACTACCTAACTCTAGCAAAGCGGACACACGACCATTAACTTTAACTTCGCCATTAGTGGGGGTTAAAGTTCCCGCAATAATTTGTAGGAGGGTGCTTTTCCCTGACCCATTTCTGCCGACAATTCCGAGAGTTTGACCCCGAAAAACTTGTAGGTTGATATCTTGTAGGGCCCAAAAATTTTCAGCCAGACTGGTTCTAGGCCAAAACATCTCTTTGAGGCGATCTACGGGATGTTTATACCGCTTAAAACATTTGGAAACTTGATTGACGGAAATTGCAATATCAGTCATGGATTCTGATTGAGGATTAGGCTATCAATGGTAAGGTGGCGAACAGTGAAAACTCCGAACAGTAAATATCTGGTCTAAAGCACATCAGCAAAGGCAGGACGTAAGCGCCGATAGACTCCTAAGCCGATAGAGAAAATCACAATGGATACGGCTGTAGCCACGGCTAATTCTCCCCCATGTTGGACAGTTCCCACTAGGACTAGATCTCGATAACTTTCAGCGATCGCCGTAACCGGGTTCAGCCAAAACACCCACACCCGCCACCCTTCAGGGATTTTGCTGGCTGGGTAAACAATTGGCGTTACATAAAACCACAAATTGAGAATCACCCCCAAAGTTTGTGGGATGTCTCGCAGAAAGACTGTCAGCGCCGCCGTTAAATATCCTAAGCCAGCAGTTAACAGCAGTTGTGGGACCCAAATCATCGGTAGTAGCCAGAGGGTTTGGTGAAGGCCTTGATAGGAGAAGCCCACAAATACAATCAACACCGCTAAACCAAAGGTACTTTCAATAAAAGCCGACAAAATTGGCACCAGTGGTAACAGTCCCAGGGGAAAGACCACTTTTTTGACCAGATTAGTTTGTCCAATCACAGAAGTAGCCGCCTGGGTCAAGCCATTGATAAATGCAAACCAAGGAATTAGACCAGCAAACAGCCACAGTCCAAAAGTCAGTTTACTGTCCTCTGGCATTCCTGTAATGCTGAGTTTAACCTGCAAAACAATAGAGAAAACATAGGTATAGATGAGCAGTTGCGCCAACTGATTGAGTAAAGGCCAGAGGTTTCCCAGAATAGACCCTTTGTATCGCGCCTCTAGGTCCCGTTGTACAAGGGTAGCGAGTAGGTTGAGTTTTGTGCGCCATTGACTATAGACAACTGGATATCTCCCCCCCCAAACTCTGTGTACAACACCTTTCATTGACCTAAGCAATTTTTTGTCCCTCGTCCACTACACACACCACAGCCAAATATCTTATTAGAGACAATGGTTTGAGGACAAGTGTGCCACATTCGGTGTCTTGATTGCTAGTCCCAGGGCGTTAATAGGGTAGTCGATCGCCAAAAAAAACACCCCAACAGGGGTGCATTAACGTATTTATTGATGGCTAATCAGATATTATTTACCAAGCCGGGTTATAGATTTCGGCGCTGTTGCTATCTAACCCAACCTGATCAGCCAGACGGTTAAACATTGATTTTTCCCGTTTCCAGGTTGACCGTTGCTGCTTGAGGATTAACTCCCGAGAGCGATCGGCTACTGACAGCGGAGTTTGAGAAGGTGTCGCCACTGCTTCCGGGTTATTGGAATATTTCACTCCACGATAAGTCAGGTTATGGCTAGGTTGCAGCACAGGTGCTTTTTTCAAGTTACGGAAGCGCCAGTCTTGACCACGATACTTGCCACCTACTTGGCCAACTGTGGTTTCAACGGATTCGGTATTTTGGCTGTAGCTAACGCCGCGATATGTAAGTCCCATGATTTTCGCCTCTCTTGTTCAAAATTGGTTAACTTAGTGAGGCGCGTTCCTTCGGGATTACTCCCTACTTCCGTCTCCCCTCCTCTGAACTTATGGGCTCGAAAACCCTTAGAGCGAAAAGAGATGAACGATTTGTTTTTGTTTCTGTATCTATTGTTACCGTTTCCCAAATAAATGTCAAGGGTCTATGGGATTTCTTTAGAAAATTTTAATAATTTTGCTAAATACCCCCAAAAGGGGTAGAGACAAGGCCAGCCTTGTCTCCGAGGGGTTTGAGAGGTGGTGGGTTCCTAATGAGCGGAACCGTTACCATGATAGTCGTCGCTGTCGTAGAAGCCGTTTTGTGTGCCGAAGAATATGCAGGCGATGCTAAACACCACGCTTAACCCGACTAAAATTAACTTGATATCCATATTTAAGGTATCCCTCCCGATAAATTTACCAGCGATTAGGATTGTAAACGGTTCTGAGTGAAACCGTGTTGCTACCTCCATAAATTAGGGCCAATTATGGTTTTGACCCCAAAAAGCGATCGCCTTCGACGCGATCGACTCCAGACACTAAAATGGTCAACAGTACAAATTTAACCTACTCCATTCCATGATATCCAAAAACTGGATCCTAAAAGCGCTTCTGTTCCTGTTCGGCGCATGGTTGATATTTGATATGATCACCTGGGTCATCGCCGAATACCTATGGTTTGATGAAGTTGGCTATTTATCCGTATTCAGGCGACGACTGCTAACCCAAGTAGGATTATGGGTCCTAGGGGTGGGTTTGAGTGCAGCCTTTCTATTCTTCAATTTGGCTATTGCTGACAAATTTCGCACTCGTGCCGCCATTAAATCTTACCATCGATTTGAGGATGCCCTATTTTCACCGCCTCCCCCTAGTCCGCCCCCAGCCTTAAATTTGCCATGGCTGTCTTTTCTGGTAATTGGGCCAACTATGTTCATGGTGGTGATGATACTCCACTATGGCTATGAGTTTATTACAGATTTCAACATCAGCCTAGAGCAGGATTTGGTTGTTCCTTTGCTACCCCGTCGGTTTGATTTTGCCGTAGTTTGGGAAATGATCACTCAGCAACCTATCCAATGGTGGCAAATTGCCATGAGTTTGGCTCTGACTATAGCAGTGATAATTAAACCACAACTTTCTCTCAGTGCGATCGCTGTATTTTTTAGCCTCGGTTTTGGTTGGGTTCTTTCCAGTCACTGGATTAATGTACTGGGATTTTTCTACCCCACCGATTTTCAGATTACAGAAGGTCTCTTTAACAAAGATATTGGTTTTTATATTTTTATCCTCTCCGCCATTGACTTAGTAGAATTTTGGCTATTCGGTCTATTTCTGTTAACCCTAATTTCCTGCTCCTTAATTTATCTCCTCTCCGGTGATAGCTTTAACCAAGGAAAATTTCCCGGATTTTCTCGGTTTCAGCAGCGCCACTTACATGGGTTGGCTGGTGTCTTCATGCTATCTATGGCTCTGCGATATTGGTTAAATCGATATGAGTTATTATATTCAGAACGCGGGGTCGTATTTGGGGCTGGCTATACCGATGTTAACGTAGCTGAACCAGCTTATTACCTGATGTTTTTCATTAGTATATTATTTGCACTGTTTCTATTCTGGCAGGCCTTCTTTTCCGTAGAAGTTATTAAACCTTATGTCGAGTTTTTCTTGAAAAATATGGGCTTGCGTCGTCGGCGATCGCAGCCTAAACGCTATGCCAAATTATTCGCGGATAGCTATTCTTTGAGGGCAATTTTATCTGTATATATTTTAATGGGATTTTGTGCCAATGTTTGGTTACCGGAGATTGTGCAAAGGGTCATAGTTCAGCCTAACGAATTAGAGCGAGAATTGCCCTTTATGGAACGCAATATTCAATTTACCCAACAGGGTTTTAATCTCGACAATATTGAGATTGAAACCTTTGACCCAGACGCTGAACTCAGCCTTGCTGACCTCGAAAGAAATTCTCTCACCATTGACAATATTCGGCTGTGGGACCAGCGACCCCTATTACAAACTAATCGTCAACTCCAGCAAATTCGACCTTATTATGAATTTCTGGATGCTGCAATTGACCGCTATACTTTGCTGAAACCAGAAGAAGAACAAACACCAGATAATCGTACTCAAAAACAACAGGTGATTATTGCAGGACGGGAATTAGACTATCAGCTAGTCCCCGAAAAAGCGCAAACTTGGATTAATCAACACCTCGTCTATACCCACGGTTATGGATTTACCCTATCGCCAGTTAACAAAGTAGCTGAAGGAGGACTACCCAAATATTTTATTAAAAATATCGGTCCTGCGCCTCGGTTTAACTCAGATACTACCTTAGAAGTTGATCCTCGCGTTGAAGATAGTATCCCTATCGGAAAGCCTCGCATTTATTACGGTCAACTCACTAATACCAATGTCATGACTGGTACTAAGGTTTTGGAGTTTGACTTTCCCTCCGGTGATGAAAATGTCTATAATACCTATAGCGGTGATGGGGGTATCCTGATTAACTCCCTATGGCGGCGGTTACTATTTGCTAAGTATTTAAAAAACTGGCAAATGATTTTTACCCGGAACTTTTTGCCGGAAACTAAAGTCCTATTTCGTCGTCAAATTCCACAGCGAGTTAAAGCGATCGCTCCTTTTTTACGATATGATAAAAACCCTTATTTGGTAGCCGCAGATAGCAGCCTAGGTCAAGATGTGGTTCCCGAAAATGCACAGGATGGCAAATATCTCTATTGGATTTTAGATGCTTACACCACCAGCAGTCGCTACCCCTATTCCGACCCGGAAGATGGCGAATTTAACTACATTCGCAACTCAGTTAAAGTCGTAATTGATGCCTATAATGGCTCCATTAAATTCTACTATCTCAGTGAACCCAGAGACCCGCTGTTAATCACTTTGCGCCAAATTTTCCCCGATTTATTTGAACCCATCGAAAATATGCCCCAATCTTTGTATCAGCATATTCGATACCCCCAAGATTTATTTACGGTGCAATCAGAACGCCTATTAACTTACCATATGCAGGATCCTAGGGTGTTCTATAACCGGGAAGATGTCTGGCGCATTCCTACCGAAATTTATGGCGGTCAAACTCAACGAGTTGCGCCTTATTATTTGATTATGAAACTACCCACAGAAGCTATGGCGGAGTTTATTCTGTTGCAGCCATTTACTCCCGCTAGTCGCCTCAATTTAATTGCTTGGTTAGCGGCGCGATCAGACTCTCCCCAATATGGCAAACTGTTATTATATCAGTTTCCTAAGCAGCGATTAGTATTTGGACCTGAACAGGTAGAGGCACTAATTAACCAAGAACCCCGAATATCTGAGCAGATCTCACTGTGGAATCGTCAAGGCTCCCGCGTGCTTCAGGGTAATTTATTAGTAATTCCCATTGAACAGTCTTTGTTGTATGTAGAACCCATTTATCTCGAGGCGACTGATAATAGTTTACCTACTCTAGTCAGGGTCATTGTTGCCTATGAAAATCGAATTGTCATGCGTCCGACTTTAGATGAATCTCTGCAAGCTGTTTTTGATGCTGACCCCATTGAACCCGCCATTATAGTTCCCAATTGATATTGAACAATGAATAATTAACAATGAATACAGCTTCAGAAATCGTGCTAAATATTACCCTCACCCTCAATCTGGATCCCAGGGGGGGAGAGGGACTTTGACAGCCTATTGCATGATTACTGAAAAAGCCGTAATAAATAATGAATTGCGGGGTAGGGACGCGAGGTTGATAATTATTAATTATTAATTATTAATTATTAATTATTAATTGCCGGTTGGGGAGGCGAGGTTATAGAAGAACCCGCCCCTACAATGATCAATTGTGTGGCCGGAAGGTTGCCCGATCGCCTAAATCTGGTAAATTTAAGGTAACAGTTGAGCAAACAGACAGTAATTGAACCTATGGCACTGATTACAACGGGTGGGAAACTAATTCGAGATTTGGAGTCGGAAGGAGCTTTAGCCCTTTATGTTCCCTTGGAGGGAGGATTTGAGGGACGTTACCGCCGCCGTCTCAGAATAGCCGGTTATACTACCTATAGCTTATCGGCAAGGGGATTAGGTGACTTGGCGGCGTACTTGTTGGGGGTTCATGGTGTCCGACCAGCTCACCTAGGGAAAAAAAGCAGCGGTAATGATGCGGCGGTGGGAGACATTTATTATATTCCTCCGGTGGTCAACTATCAGTTAGAAAATCTGCCCCCCAACTCGAAGGGATTAGTATTATGGATCATAGAAGGGCAGATTTTGTCAAGCCAAGAGGTGGATTTTCTCAGTCGCTTACCGAGCCTCGAACCTCGGGTTAAAATTGCTATAGAGATGGGAGGCGATCGCCAATTTAGCTGGAAACCTTTAAAAAATGCGATCGCCGTTGCGTAAGCGCCAACCATTTCCTGCAGCTATGTAAACATAGAAAATGTGATCACTATTGATTCCCCCCTAACATCACTGAAAACAGGTCGCTGGTTCAAACTCATTTGCGGAGCCAGTTACCAGCACCTGCCATCAGTTCGCCATCTAGCCTTAGCTTATACCCTAGCGGGGGCGGACTGCATTGATGTGGCGGCGGACCCGGCGGTGATTAAAGCTACCCTCGAAGCGATCGCCATAGCTGCTGACTTAGGAGATAGCGCCCGTCGCCGAGGTTTTGGCTATGGAGGGAGACCGTGGTTAATGGTCAGCCTCAACGACGGAGAAGATCCCCATTTTCGGAAAGCCGAATTTGAAGCTACAGCCTGTCCAACCAATTGTCCCCGTCCCTGTGAAAGCATTTGTCCGGCCGGGGCGATCGCCTTTAGCGACCTACAAGCTGGCGTTATAGATGAACTATGCTATGGCTGTGGTCGGTGTATACCCGTTTGTCCATCAAATTTGATCGGGGCTCGGTCCTATGTATTTAGCCCAGAAGCCGTTGCGCCGCTGGTGTTTCAAACCGGAGTAGATGCCATCGAAATCCATACCCAAAGCGATCGCGAAGCCGACTTCCGTCGCCTGTGGCATCATATTCAGCCCTGGATACACCAACTCAAAGCGATCGCCATTAGCTGTCCCAACAGCCCCGATCTAATCGATTATTTGCGGAGTCTCCATCAGCTAATCACTCCCCTACCCTCAACCACCGCCTTAATTTGGCAAACCGACGGTAGACCCATGAGTGGCGACATAGGTAGTGGCACCACCAGAGCCAGCATTCAACTGAGCCAAAAGGTCTTATCCGCCCAACTACCAGGATATGTGCAACTAGCAGGAGGCACAAACGATTATACTGTAGCCAAACTGCGATCGCTAAAACTTCTCCCCGATGAGGGAACCGAGAAAAACTCCACTTCCCCAAAAGTCGCCGGAGTCGCCTATGGTAGCTATGCTCGCACCTTACTTTCCCCCATTTTAGAATCCCTAGAATCTCCTAATCAGGAATCTGACCCCCTAGAAATGTCAAAAATCACTCAATTAGAAACCCAACCAGACCTACTATGGAAAGCCGTTAACCTAGCAAGTTCCCTGGTTTCCCAAATCAAAGGATTTTGAGGTTTCCGTACTCAAATCCCTCAACCAGTTCTCACCCACCCTATTGATTGAACACTTCAACCTGAGAAGTATGCAGATCACAGACGACCTTAACAGATTGCTTGATATTGTTCCCCCAACAGTCCGAAAAAACCTGATCAACCACCCAGAACGCGAATGTTTGATTGAAATAGTCATGGATTTGGGTCGTCTCCCAGAGGCTCGTTTTCCCAGCAATGCCGAATACCTATCCCAACAGCCTGTTACCTGGGATGACCTGAGCCATTGCATATCCCGCATTGGTGAGTTTAGCGGTGACAACCGAGCCGGCATTGAAAAAACCTTACACCGGATTAGCGCCATTCGCAACCGCACCGGGAAAGTTATCGGCTTAACCTGTCGAGTCGGTCGCGCCGTTTTTGGCAAAATCGGCATGATCCGAGACTTGGTAGAAACCGGAGGCTCAATTTTAATGCTAGGTCGTCCTGGTGTCGGCAAAACTACTGCCCTGCGAGAAATTGCCCGCGTCCTAGCTGATGAACTCCATAAACGGGTCGTAATTATCGATACATCTAACGAAATTGCCGGGGATGGAGATATTCCACACCCAGCCATTGGACGAGCCAGACGTATGCAGGTAGCCAGTCCAGAACTGCAACATCAGGTGATGATCGAGGCGGTGGAAAACCATATGCCGGAAGTGATTGTCATTGACGAAATCGGCACAGAATTGGAAGCCCTCGCCGCCCGCACGATTTCCGAGCGGGGTGTGCAATTAATCGGAACCGCCCACGGGAACCGCATTGAAAACCTGATGAAGAACCCCACTTTAGCAGATCTGATTGGCGGAATTCAAGCGGTGACTTTGGGGGATGATGAGGCACGGCGGCGGGGTTCCCAAAAAACCGTTTTGGAACGTAAGGCTCCCCCAACTTTTGATATTGCCATAGAAATGTTGGAACGGGAACGTTGGGTGGTGCATGAGTCTGTATCAACTACCGTTGATGGTTTGCTGCGGGGAATGCAGCCGACTTTACAGGTCAGACAAATGAACGATCGCGGTGAAGTGACTGTTACCCAAGAACGTTATAGCACCCCCGCCGCTCGTAATGCTGTGCCTGCTGGTTCATCCACTGGTTCATCCCGACCCTTACCCCCTTTGTCTGCACCCGGTTTGGGGGGTCTGCGGGCTTCGGGGAAAATGATGCCACTTCCCACTAGCACTACTGTTCGCTCTGGGTCTGTGCCGGAAAATCAACCCGCCACCCAGGA
This sequence comes from Limnospira sp. PMC 289.06, assembly GCF_032350395.1. NCBI lineage: Bacteria > Bacillati > Cyanobacteriota > Cyanophyceae > Oscillatoriales > Sirenicapillariaceae > Limnospira > Limnospira sp. PMC 289.06. The sequence continues at coordinate 24,887 of NZ_JARPLC010000033.1, read as the reverse complement.
ATTTGAACAGTTGCTAAATGCCTCTTTTGAGAGTCCAGGATTCGGGGATGACAATAGTTTAGATCTGGGGGATAATGGATTTAATGAGGATGATTTGCCTCTGCATATCTATCCTTATGCGATCGCTCGCTATCAGATTGAGCAGGTGATTCGCACCCTGATGTTGCCTGTGGTGGTGACTAAGGATATTGATGGTGCTGATGTGGTCTTGGCTTTGCGATCGCATATTCGCAATCAGTCCAAGCTGCGACAAATGGCAAAGAACCGCCATATACCCATTCACACCGTTAAATCTGGCAGTCCCCCTCAGATTGCTAAGGCTCTGCATCGGTTACTACACAGGTCAGATCCTAGCACTCCAGAAGTTCCTGATCTCAGTCTGTTTGCTTCGGGGAATTCCTCTGATGAACTCGAAGCCTTAGAGGAAGCCAGACTAGCGGTAGAGGAAATTGTCATTCCCAAGGGTCAACCTGTCGAACTTTTACCTCGTTCCCCAAAAGTGCGAAAAATGCAGCATGAACTGGTCGAACACTATCGCCTGAAATCTAACAGTTTCGGCGAAGAACCCAACCGCCGGATCAGGATTTATCCAGCATAGCAAATACATCATTACCTAGGGGCAGCCTGTTCGGGTTGCCTCGGTTTATAATAGCTGCTCAAAATATAGTCATTTTCCCTTTCAACTTTACCAAGTTTAAACGGGAATAATTAACTCTCCACTGTTCCCTCTTGCCTTTGAGCCTGTTGTGTGGGCAAATAACTTAACTTGATGGTCAATGATTCAACAGCTTATTCAACTAATTACTACCATGACCGGGCTACATATTCGGCCCCAGGATTATGGGACATTCTCGCAAAAAATTTGGCGGCGGGTTCAGCAACTGCATCTTTCCAGTTTGAATGAATACTATAATTTACTAACGGCGGCTAATACCGAGAGTAAAACCGAATGGTCGGAATTAATGCCCTTGTTGACCACCACCGAAACCTACTTTTTTCGCGATCGCGGTCAGTTTAAGTTATTGCGTGAGGTCATACTACCCGAGTTGATCGCCGCCCGAAAATCCTCTAAGACTCTGCGTTTGTGGAGTGCTGGATGTTCCACCGGGGAAGAAGCCTACTCTTTAGCCATTTTAGTGCAACAGTTGCTCCCAGACTGGCCAAATTGGTTAATTGAGATTATCGGCACTGATGTTAATGAAGTAGCCCTTCAACGGGCTAGAGATGGCGTATATAGCCATTGGTCTTTTCGCATGGTTGACCCGGAGGTGCAACGTCAATATTTCTATCCCCAAGGACAGAATTGGTTAGTTAATCCCGCCGCTAAAAGTTTGGTTAGGTTCCTGAAACTTAACTTGGTGAGTGATAATTGTACCAATGCGATCGCCAGTCTGGGTAAAATAGATTTGATTTTATGTAGAAATGTTTTTGTTTATTTCGAGAAGCCCTATATTGTACAAGTTCTGAGAAAATTTTATCAGGTACTGAGACCCGGTGGCTATCTGATGACAGCCCATGCAGAAATTCAGGGATTATTGCTAGATGAGTTTAAATCCCACATTTTTCCAGAGTCGGTGATTTATCAACGGGAAAAACCGACCCGAAATCTGTCTGTATCCTCCCCCAATGACTCCCTAAACCATCAAAGCCAGCCTTTATCCCCGTTACTAAATACGCCCTATTATACCCCCAACGGTAGCCGTTTATCCTCCCCTTCTCAACCTCCGGCAAATCATGGTCAAAATCACCAACGGAATCATCTCTCAACTTTATCTATTGTACCGCCACCAGTTGCCTCGATACCCACCGCATCAGAACAGGCGATCGCCATTAGTCAAAGCCTGGAAGAAGCCCAAAAGCTAATCAACCAAAAAGCCTATAATGAAGCCCTCAAAAAAGTTCAAGAATTTGTGGCTAATCATCCCCACAATTTTGATGCTCATTATCTAATGGCGCAAATTCATGCTAATAGCGGACAGCATGATGCGGCGATTGTGAATTGCCAAAAAGCCTTAGAAATCAATTCCTTGTCCATTGATCCTTATTATATTTTGTTGCACATTTCCCAGGAAAAAGGCGACTGGGAAACGGCGAAAATTTTTGCCAAAAGAATCATCTATTTATCAGATGTTTCTGCCTCGTCAATTTGCGCTCATATGGAGTTGGCGACTGTCCATGAAAGGGAAGGAAATTTGTTGAAAGCCAAAAAACTTTACTTAACAGCACTATCCCTGTTAAATACAATTTCTGACCAGAGTCCTGTTCCCTATTTGGGGAAAATTTCCGCCGGAGAATTAACGGCTTATCTCCAACAAAAATTAAATCTGATTCTGTATTAATAAATAAGGTACTGTCATCATGGAAATCAAACCTTATCTCATGTTTAAGTTGGGAGGATTGACTTATGGTGTAGATGGCTTGTTAGTGCAAGAGATTTTCTCCTTACCTGAACTCAACCCCATTGTCGAAGCCGCCCCCGAATTAGTAGGGATTCTGAATTTACGCAGTGAATTCTTATCAATCATTGACTTAAATATTCATTTTGGACTGGAAAATGCAGCGAATTCTTATGTAATTGATGATGTAATTATTGTGCTAAGATTAGGTGAGGAAAAGTTAGGAATTTTGGTAAATGAAGTTTGCGAAGTGCAGATGATTGCTACCGAAGATATTACCAGGAATCTCCCCTATAGCGTGATGGTAAACCTACCACCTCAGTCGAGATCGAGAACTCATGATCATGCGATCGCTGGATATGCCGAAATTGAAGATCAGATTATTATGATCTTAGCTCCTGAATCCTTACGGGATAAGATTATCTCTGACAGCAGCGCCCTGATCTCAGATAGCAAGAATGATCATCGAGATGACCATGATTATCCAGTCACCAGAAACCGTAAAATTCCCGTTTTTTGTCCCGACTCAACACCACAAGAAAGGCAGATTTTTCGGGAACGTGCCGATAATTTGAGGCGCAAGACCGAGAAAGATGAGTTATCCGGGTTGATGTCCTTGGTTGTGATTGGTTTAAATGGTGAATACTTTGGCGTAAATCTCCCCATTATTCGGGAATTTACCGATATTCATAATGTTACCCCCATTCCCTGCACCCCCCCTCATATTGTTGGTAATATGAACCTGCGGGGTGAGATTGTCACCTTAGTTGATATTAGGGGAATTTTGGGTTTACCAATGGATATTAACGGTAGTTCCAAAAAGGCGGCGATCGTCCAAGTGGGTGAAGTAGTCGCGGGAATTATTGTTAATGATATTTTTGATGTCACCTATCTAAACCCCTCCGCAATTAAGCCAGTTCCCGCCGCTGTTCATTCTACCCAAGATGAATATTTACGGGGGACAGCAATTTATCGCGATCGCCAAAATCCCGAAGCACAAAACCGGATGATGAGTTTATTAGACCTCGAGAAAATCCTAGTCCAAGAAACCCTGGTAGTTAATGAAGAAATATAAACCAATTGTTAACTAATTATAAAAACTCTATCCTTTGGCATATTCCCAAGTAAAATAGTAGTTATAATCACGATTTAACCTTTTTTTTCAGACTAGCAAACGTTGCCAACCCTCGCCTATTCTAGACACCAATGCCAATGAGCGCATATTTTTACTAACATGATGAAACGATTAACCACCAAACTTTACTGCGGTTTCTTCCTGATACCCGCCACAGTCATCCTAGCTATAAGTAGCTATTCGGTTTTTTCATTCTGGCGCATAGATTCGCGCATTGGCACTATCTATGATGATCGGGTCGTCCCCCTTCAGCAAATCAAAAATATCTCCGATGCCTATGCTATTCAGATAATTGATGCTGTCAATAAAGCCAACAGTGGCCTAATCACCACCAGTGCCGCATTAAATACTCTTAATCGTTCCATAGAAACAATTAGCACCAACTGGGAAAGTTATAAAAATACCCAATTAACATTAGAAGAGAGAGAAATCGCCAACGAAATTGACCGATTATTTGTTCCTGCCCAGAATCGCATTACCGAACTGCAACAAACACTACAAACAGGAAATCCCGAGGACTTAGCCGCCTTTGATGGAGCGTTATATGATGTCATAGACCCCCTTACCGAGAGGCTTCAGAGGTTAATTGATTTACAACTGCGGGTAGCTTCAGCGGAAAGGGAGAAAGCTCGTGCCGTCTTAAATGAAACCCTGTTATTATTTGGATTATTAATCTTACTTGCCATAGTAATCGCCTCTCCCCTAGGTTACTTTTTAAGCCAGTCTATTGCTAATACCTTTAAACAAACTATTAGAGCCATTTCCGATAGTTCCACAGAAATTGCTGTCGCCACAGAAGAACACGAACGCATTGCCACAGAACAAGCCGCAGCAGTTAGTGAAACCACCTCCACCATGGATGAATTAGGAGCCTCCTCCCAAGCAGCTACCCAACAAGCAGAAGCGGCTGTCACCGGAGCTAAAAAGGCTTTATCCATGTCCGAAAGTGGTCAAACCGCAGTTAATAGCACCTTAGAAGGTATGGCAAACCTCCAAGATAAAGTGGAGGGAATAGCCCAACAAATTCTCCGCCTCAGTGAACAGACCAATCAAATTGGTAATATCTCCCAATTAGTCGCTGATTTGGCTAATCAAACCAATATGTTAGCCCTGAATGCGGCTGTTGAAGCGGTACGAGCCGGAGAACATGGTCGCGGATTTGGGGTGGTTGCTACCGAAATTCGCAAACTGGCTGATGAGAGTCAGAAATCCGCCCAAAAAATCGGTACTTTAGTTTCGGATATTCAGACAGCGATTAATTCCACAGTGATGGTCACAGAAGAGGGGACTAAAACAGTTCGCTCCAATGTTGATGTGGCGCAAAGAACTGCCCAAGCCTTTTTAGGTGTGAAAGAATCGGTGAATGATGTGGTTGTGAATAATCAACAAATCTCTCTCAATATTAAGCAACAAACCCTGGCTATTAACCAAGTTTTGGAAGCCATGAATTCCCTCAAACAGGGGGCAAACGAAACCGCCAATGGTATCGGACAAACCAAAAGAGGCATGGAACAGCTCAAACATATAGCCGAAGAACTGGAATCCATTATTTAGGGATAATTTTGGGGGTCATAAAACCATGGATATTCAGGGAAAATTATAGAAAATTTAGGAGTCAGGAAAAATGCTGATGTTTAAAAAGCTAAGATACTGGGTTATTGGAGGATATACTATTCCGATATTCCTGATGATTGTGAGTGCTACGGTGGTTTCAGTTAACGTAGGTCGGGTGCAAATAGAATCGCAGCAACTCGAGTTGTCTCGTCAAATAGCTCGAGATGTTGCTAATGTCTCCATAAATCTTCAGGCTATGTCCAGAACCCTGAGAGGCTATCTGATTGATAACAATCCTACATCTATAAATAGCTGGAATGAAGCCAAAAATAGTGTAAATGAAAGCATCAGTTTGTTAAGCCAAATTATGACTGATGAACAGCAACTTAAAACCATGGAGGAAATTAGGAAACAGTATAATGATTTAGACGAATTTCATAGCGATATCATTCAAATCATAGCCAACGGCGAACCTGAAGCAGCTCGTCAAGCCTGGATAGCAAATGGCATAGGAGTGAGAATTGCTGAGAATGTTTCTAAGTTAGTTAATCAGATGAATAGTCGGGAACAGGAACTGGTGGGGTTGAACGTAGCAAGCCAAACCCAGGCTCTGAATAATCTTTTAGTATCGGTATGGGTTAGTATTGGTATAGCGATTATCATTTCGATTATTTTAGGAAGTTGGATTATTGCTACTATTGTCCAAAAAATTACCCAGGAAGCCAATAACATCGCCCTAGCAGCTACGGAGATTTCTACTACTATTGAAGAACAGGAACGTGTGGCTGTTCAGCAGGCTGCTTCTGTGAATGAAACTACCACGAGTATGGATGAGTTGGGGGCTTCCTCCCGTCAGTGTGCTGAACAGGCTTCTGCTGCGTCTTCGGGAGCGCGTCAGGTGCTGGCTTTGGCGGGAAATAACCGCCAAGAAGATACTTATGATGGTAGTCCGAGTTTGCGGGAAAAAATGTCACAGGTTCAGGCTCAAATCCTGCGTTTGAGTGAAAACCTCGGCCAGATATATAATATTACTAATTTGGTTAGTGATTTAGCTAATCAAACTAATATGCTGGCTTTGAATGCTTCGGTGGAAGCGGTGAGAGCGGGGGAACATGGTAAGGGTTTTGGGGTGGTGGCTAGTGAAATCCGCAAATTAGCAGATCAGAGTCGCAAGTCGGCGGAAAAAATTGGCTCTCTAATTACGGATATTCAAAATTCGACTAATTCGACTGTGATAGTAACGGAAGAGGGGACTAAGGCTGTGGAAAAAATTATCGCTTCTATTAATGATGTGGCGGTGAATATTCAGCAAATTTCTCTGAATACTAAACAACAGGCGATGGCGGTAGAGCAGGTAATTGATGCGATGAATAGCCTAAATACTGCTGCTCAAGAAACGGCTAACGGTCTAGCTCAAAGTCGTTCTGGTACTGAACAACTTAATAATACGGCGATCGGGTTAAAAAATCTGGTTTAGGAATGGTTGATGGCTAGGAGAAATTACCATGATTGAAGATGATGAATTGCGGGAAGTCTTTAAAATTGCCAGTGAGGAACATTTACAAAAACTTGATGATGGTTTTTTGTACCTAGAACAAAACCCTAATGATAGGACGAAAATAGATGAACTGCTGCGGGAAGCGCACAGTTTAAAGGGAGATGCGGGAATGCTGGGGGTTAAGGATGTTTCTACGCTGGCTCACCAACTCGAACACCTGTTAGGGGCTATAAATAGGGGAGAGGATACGTTTTCCCATCAAATGAGCGATCGCATGGCCCATGGACTGGATGCAATTCGGAAACTGGTAAAAGAAGCGGTTACTGGGGAACCTTCGGGGATTAACGCTTTTTATGTGTTAGCGAATTTAATGGGGGCTAGGGCTGAAGGGGAAATTGCGCGACCCACAGAGGTGGGAACCCCTGCTGTAGCTGATTCTGATAAGTCTTCTGATGAGAACCTGACAGCACCAACGACGGAAGAAGGTGACCAGGAGGAGGCGGAAAGCACCCCAGAAACCCAAGAAACTGAGACCCCAGAAGATAGTGTAACGGAGGGTGAGCATCACCCAGAGAACGCGGAACCAGGGGATAGTCCTACTGTTGAATTAGAAAAGCCAGCGCCTTCTAGTCCTACGGTTACGCCTATTTCGACCTATAAAATTGAGACAATTCGGGTGGCTACGCGAAACTTAGATGCTCTGATGACTCAAACGGGAGAGTTGACGGTAACCAAAATTCGCATTGCTCATAGGTTAGCAGAAATTGAGGAAATAACTAACCTATTAGAGGAGTGGAGTCGGGATGCTTTTATCAATAGGTTTGCTCTCCATGACCTGGAAGCTAGGGAGGGTTTATCTCATGGTAGGGGTACTATGGGACAATTACAAAGTTACCACCAAAGAACAGGCGATCGCCTAGAGATTCTTAGCACATTAGTCAATCAGCTAAGAACTTCCATATATGAAGATATGGCTCGTCTGGATTTAATTTCTGACGAACTAGAAGAGGGAGTCCGTACCCTGCGACTGTTACCCCTATCGACGATATTTAACCTATTTCCGCGCATGGTGCGAGATTTAGCGAGGGAACAGAAAAAACAGGTACAATTGATAATTGAGGGGGGCGAAACTAGGGCGGACAAACGCATCCTAGAGGAGATGAAAGACCCCCTAATGCACATTCTGCGTAATGCTATTGATCATGGCATAGAAACTGCGGCCGAACGTGCGACGAGAGCCAAACCACCCCAGGCTACTATCCGGTTACGGGGATATCAAACGGCTACCAGTGTGGTGATTGAGGTTAGCGATGATGGCCGAGGTTTAGATATTGAGCAAATTAAACAAACGGCGATTAAACGGGGAATTTGTCAGCCAGAAGAATTGGTGGGAATGACTATCCAACAAATTCAAGCCCTGATTTTTACTCCCGGTTTTTCTACCCGGAAATCGGTGACGGAGGTTTCGGGGCGGGGTGTGGGTATGGATGTGGTTCGCACTAATGTGGAACACCTGAAGGGGACGATTAATGTTGATTCGACTTCGGGAAGGGGCTCTACTTTCCGCATTCAATTGGGAACTACGCTGGCTACAGCCCATGTGTTGATTGTGGCGGTTGATAGCATTTCCTATGCGATTCCTGTAGAGTATGTGCAAACTACGCTATTGGTGGATGATACGGATATTTTTGCCATTGAGGGTCGAGATACGATTCTGTTTGATGACCAACCTGTGTCGGTGATGTGTTTAGTGGACTTGCTGGAAGTGAAATCTAGCCGTAATGCTATCATCGGTTGGAACAATCACCGGGGTAAGTCTAAGGGAGAGGGGTCTCAACGAGAAACACCAAGGGATATGGTATCGGTCCGGCTGAGGGAAAATCTCATACCTACGGAAATGAATAATGAGGTTAATTCCAATCAATCTCACCAATCGAAGGCTAAATCTTGTATAATTCTGAGGATGGGGGAAAATCGCCTAGGCTTATTCGTTGATAGCCTGATTGATGAACAAGATGTTGTCCTCAAACCTCAAAGCCAACTCCTGCGACGAGTCAGGAATGTGGCTGGGGCGACTATTTTGGGGACTGGGGAAGTGTGTATGGTGCTTAATCCCCAGGATATGATTCGCTCGGTGCGGAAAAATTGGAAGTCCTCGACTCCTATTAATCTTTCTGATTCGGATGAGTTGGATTTAGAAAGCGATCGCCCATCTGTTATTCTATTAGTTGAGGACTCTATTGCCACCCGCACTCAAGAAAAGCGTATTTTAGAAGCAGCAGGTTATGAGGTGGTTACAGCAGTCGATGGACTAGATGGATTAAACAAACTCAAAACTCGCTCCTTTGATGCGGTAATCTCCGACATCCAAATGCCTAATTTAGATGGTTTGGGATTAACTGCTAAAATCCGCGAACATCAAGAATACAGCGAGTTACCAATTATTCTGGTGACATCTCTTGCTTCTGATGACGATAAACGCAGGGGTGCTGAAGCGGGAGCTAATGCCTACATCACTAAAGGCTCATTTAACCAGGATGTCCTCCTGCAAACTCTCAGCCGATTAGTTTGACTGCATTACAGGAGTTGATTTATGGGTCGGGCTGGTGATTATACAATCCCCGTAACCGCTAGACCTACCTGGTATTTTAGCACACGCGAAATAAATATGGCGATTCGGGTTTTGCTGGTGGAAGATTCCCCAGTTGCTCTGATTATTCTCAAACGCATTTTGGCTCAATGCAACGATATTCTGGTTGTGGGTACTGCTCGCAGCGGTTTGGAGGCTTTGTCTTTGATTCCTCAATTGCAGCCGGATGTGATTTGCACGGATTTACATATGCCTCACATGGATGGCTTGGAATTTACTGGAGAGGTGATGGCTAATTTCCCTAAGCCAATTCTGGTAATTAGTGCATCTGTCCAAGCTGAGGATACTTACAATGTATTTCAACTTCTCAATGCGGGGGCGGTTGATGTTTTTCCTAAGCCGAAAACTGGGCTGGCTTCTGACTATCAGCAAGCCGGTATGGAATTAATTCATAAAATTAGGGTTCTGGCTGGGGTCAAGGTATTTACTAAGCATCGACGGGGGGCTACTGTTAAGGCGGCTTCGCCGGCGGCGAGTCCATCATCACATCTGGGGAGCAGAGTTAATAGTCCTGTGGCGGTTCCTACTCCTCAGAAAACTTCTTTTTCCTCTCAGATAAAGACTCCACAACATCGCTCTCAATCTGTTACTAGGGTGGTAGTAATTGGTGCTTCTACGGGAGGACCCCAGGCTCTCCATACGGTTCTGACTCAGTTTTCCCCTAAGTTACCGGTTCCGATTATCTGTGTTCAACATATTAGTGAGGGGTTTTTAAGGGGATTGGTCAATTGGTTGGATTGTCAGTGTTCTATATCGGTTAAAATTGCTCAGGCAGGAGATTTACCTGAACGGGGAAATGTCTATTTTGCTCCGGAGGGAAAACATCTCGAAATCGATCGCAATGGTCGGTTTTTGTATTCTTCTAATCCGGCTTTGGGAGGACATCGGCCTTCAATTACTGTGACGATGAAATCTGTGGCTAATTTTTACGGTAGTCACACTCTGGGGGTATTATTAACGGGTATGGGTCGGGATGGGGCTGATGGAATGCTGGAAATTGCACAATGGGGCGGCATCACTATCGCTCAAAATGAGGAAAGCTGTGTGGTTTTTGGGATGCCCCGAGAAGCGATCGCTCTGGGGGCGGCGAGTCATATTCTCCCGGTGGAGGCGATCGCTCCCTTGATTTTAAATATGATTAATTCCACCATCAAGTCTTAACGTTCAATACTGAACCAATTACCTCGCACAATTTCTCGGCATCAAAAGGCTTGGTTAGGTATTCTGTGGCCCCGGCTAGTCGCCCCTGTACTTTGTCAAAGGCTCCATCTCGCGCTGTTAGCATAATAATTGGCAATGCCTGAAATTGCGGAATACTCCGAATTGTCCGACATAGTTCTAATCCATCTATTCCCGGCATCGATACATCTAGCAGTAGCACGGAAACTTTGTTATGATATATCACTGATAAGGCATCGACGGCATTATCAGCCACTAAAACGTTATAAGTATTAGATAGGGCTTGTTTGACTAAGCCCTGCATAACTGTACTGTCATCTACTGCTAGGACGGTTGCTTGTTGACTACTTTGATTAACAGACATTGATTATCTTTCCCTCCGTGACGCGGCTGGCCCCGACTCACGATTGAGCTATACTATTAGTTTAGATCGTTGTGCTGTGTTTAAACTATCCCTGAAGCGATCGCTTACCTGGAAACTGCTAACTATATATTAAAAAAAAATTAAATCTGAAAAATTCCCCCACAAAAAAGGTTGACTATTGCTCCTGATTTTGGTATAACTGAACTACCATCTTTAACAATTGGCTTTCTTGCAAATTCTGACTGTCACAAAAATTCCATTATAATAAAAGCATAAGTCAAGTCAACCACAAAGTCAACCATTATTTACAACTATTTACAATTCCCCCAAATCATGCCATAACTGGGGATTATGAAAATCCTCAATGACATAAGTTGCGCCGACATTTTTTAAGATGTGGGGGTCATGGGTGGAAGCGACACCAATAGTAGTAATTCCAGCAGCGACGGCGGATCTAATTCCAGAGGTAGAATCCTCAAAAACGATCGCATCTTGAGGGGATATATGCAACTGTTGTAAACAGACCTGGTAGGGTTTCGGGTCAGGCTTACCCACCCCGACATCTTCAGCGACAATAAGGGTCTGGAAATAATCAACCAAGTTTAAAGCCTTCAACATAAACGCCGCATTTTCCCTAGGCGCATTGGTAACAATAGCAGTTTGCAGTCCCTGTTTTTCAATCCAAGCCAACAACTTGATTAAGCCGGGTAGAGGTTTTAAATTCCCGGCAATTTGACGAAATTCCGCTTCTTTTTGGTCAGCCAAAATCCGCCCTTCTTCGGGGGAAAGTTGCGGGAGAATATCCCGAACAATATCAGGGTTTAAACGTCCGCTAATTTTAGCCTTATAAAAATCCGGGTTAATTTCCAGATCATAATTTTTGAGGACATCAACCCAAGTCTGATAATGAATAGGGTCGGTATTAGCCAAAGTCCCATCTAAGTCAAAAATAATCGCTTTCAGCATCATGTAAATCCAATATCTGGGGAATTAATTATTAGACCTGCGCCAGTGAAAGATATTTTCTAGGATATTATACCAAAGTTTTTGGTGTCGATGTCGTTGATGAACCCAAGCGGCGGCGGTTGGGGAAATTATGCCGGTGAGAGTTGGCCAGGGGGGGGTAAAATTAGCGATCGCATTGATGGTAATACCTTTTTGAATAGCGATCGCCAAAAAATTAATCATCTCATCAGCGCCAACCCCGAAAATAGTAGCCCCCAAAAGCCGACCATCAGAATGTCCGACCAACTCACAAAAACCCATAATTTCCCCCAAAATTTGAGTTTTAGGAACCTGTTTAAACATCTGGCGGCTAACTTGTACCTGGTCTCTATAGCGGCGTCGCGCCTGAGTTTCAGTCAAGCCGACCCTAGCCAAAGGTGGGTCAGTAAAAATCACCCAAGGAACATGATTATAATTAACCCGAAATCCCGGAAAATATAGGGCATTTTTGATGGCGATTTGGGCTTCATATTCAGCCACATGAGGCAGAGGATAACCCCCCGCCAATTCTCCACAAGCATAAACTCGACGATTAGTGGTTTGTCTGCGAGAGTTTAGCTGCAAATAACCGCCAATAAATTTAACTCCGATATCATCCAAATTCAAGCCACACAAATTAGGCTGACGACCGATACCTAGGATAATTTCATCAACTTCGATCGCCTTATTTCCGGCCTGTATCCATTTGGTATCATCAATTTGTTTAGCCTGAATTACAGGGGTTTTAGTAAGTACCTGCACCCCTTCAGCTTCTAACAAAGATTGCAGCAAAAAAGCGGTGGGGGGTTCTTCTCTCGGTAGTATGTGGTTACTGCGAACTATGAGGGTAACATCACTTCCCAAACGCCTAAATATTTGGGCTAATTCCACAGCGCTAGGGTCGCCGCCAATGAGGGCAACATGATTAGGAATTTTGGTGATTTTATGAAGAGTGTCGGCGGTGAAATATCCGGTAAGAGTCAATCCTTCGATGTCGGGAATTTGGGGTTGAGAACCCATAGCCAGTAAAAAAGTACGCGATCGCAAAATTCGATTATTGACCTTCAAAGCCAGCCGAGGTTCTGTAATAAATTCCCCCACCCCAAAAATCATATCTACCCCCAAAGAAGCGATCGCCGCCGGAGAATAAATACTTTCTAGGTTAGTGGTGATATATTCACTCCATTGACAACTAGAGTCCCACTGTATTAAAATATTTTCGGGCACAATGCGATCGGCAGTTTCCCAACCGATGCCGAATTGTGACACCTGGCGCATTTGTTTAGCTACCTTAGCTATCTGTAAAAGGGGGTGGTGTCTGTTAGCCCCAATAATTTGACCAGGAACAGGGGGTGGGTCAGGTTCCAATAGTGCTACCCGACCCTGCATTTTAGAGGCTTTTATAGCGGCTTTACGTCCGGCTAAAGTGCCACCAATGATAACTATATCATAATCGAGCATTTTGGATAAGACGGAATTTTGATCATATTTCCAGATTTTACCCAAATATAGATTAATTATGTTAATTATGGCGATCGCCTTCTAGTTGTCGCAAACGTTCTTCTAATTCCCGCACCCTGTCCTCGGCCGCTTCAGCCCTTTGGCGTTCAGTTTGCACCTGCGCCGCCAATTCTGTGGACGTGAGGAATTTTTCACCGTCTGGGCGATAAATCATAAAGTTTCCGTCTTTCAATTCAAACCGGATACCTAAGCGGGGACTCATCCAATTTTCCGGTTCGTCGATCACTTCAAGAGTCCCATCACTACTACGCAGCCAACCGTTGAAATCTAGGCGATCGGGGTCAAAAATATAGTATTCTTCAACCCCATATTGTTCATAAAACTTAAATTTTCTCGCCATTTCTTTCAAGCGATTTCCCGGTGAAAGAATTTCAAAAACCACTTGTGGTGGTATGTTACCTTCTTCCCATTGTTGATAGGAACCGCGATCGCCTTTAGGTCGCCCAAATACTACCATCGTATCAGGGGCTTGACGTATTTTATTATCACCCTGCTGAGGATACCAGAGTAAGTCTCCAGCCACAAACACATTAGGGTCATCATTAAACAAGATTTCTAGGTTTTCTTTAATAACAACAATCCAGCGAAATTGTTTAGTATTATCTGACATAGGATTGCCATCAGATTCGGGATAAATGACCGTGATTTTGTCTTGAGTGCTTGTCATAGACTTGTCATCATGGCTATGATGATATTTCTTTGATTCATTATATCATAGCTGTGGCTGTAGGGTCAGTAGGGCGAAATAGGCAGCACCACGCCTAGCTATATTGTGCATGGTGCTGATATATTTAGTGATTTTGCTTAGGACGTGCGCCAAACTTTTGAATTAATAAATCCCGGATAATTGGCTTGAGGTCATCGCAAGCCACACCCTTTTCTATACGACTTCCTAACTCAGCTTCATGACCGACTTTTCCTCCGGTATAGATATCAACAGCTTCCACTGTTTTACCATCTTTACGGGCTTTAGTACCGATGAAACCGATATCAGCCACTTGGGGCTGTCCGCAAGAGTTAGGGCAGCCAGTCCAGTGAATACGAACGCGATCGCTTATTTCCAACTCCTCATCAAGTTCTCTGGCTAATTTTAAAGCCCTTTGTTTAGTTTCAATCAAAGCAAAATTGCAATAATTATTTCCCGTGCAAGACACAAGCGATCGAGTCAAAGGGGCTGGATTAATCGAGAAAACCTCTAACAAAGGTTCCGCCAAAAACGCCTCTAATTTATCCTCAGAAATATAAGGAATAATCAAATTTTGCTCAACCGTCAGGCGAATTTCTCCCTGGCCATAAACCTCCGCCAAACGGGCTACTTCAAACATTTGGTCTGCCGATAAACGCCCCACCGGAACGTGCAACCCAACAAACTTATATCCCTGTTGTTTCTGGGGGTGAACACCCAAATAATCTTTCTTATCCTGGGTTATTTCATCCTTTAAGGCAGCCGTTGCGAGAGTTTGACCAAATTCTTCCTGCACCTCAGCCCGGAAGCGTTCTACCCCCCATGTATCCACCAACCACATCAAACGTGCCCGTTGGCGATTTTCCCGCAATCCTTCAGTGAGACCATTTTGGGTGTAAACTGTTAAGATAGCGATCGAAAGTTTAATCACATCATCGTTAGCAGGAACCCAAACATTAATCGGCACAGCTTCCACCTGACGTTGTGCCGATAAATACCCACCTACTAGGACATTAAATCCTAAGACATCATCCCGATAAGCCGGCACAAAAGCCAAATCATTAATCTCAGCATGAATGGAATTATCTCGTCCCCCTTCAATAGCAATATTGAACTTACGGGGAAGGTTAGAAAAAGCATAATTACCCTCACCTTGATTGGTAATTACCCTCTCCAATTTTTGCAACAATTCTCGGGTATCGAACAATTCATCTGGGTCAATACCAGCAATGGGAGAACCTGTCAGGTTACGAACATTATCCATACCCGATTGAATGCTGGTCATTCCTACAGCTTTCAATTTACTAAAAATATCCGGGAGGTCTTCCAAACGAATACCGCGTAATTGGATATTTTGGCGGGTAGTAATATCGGCGCTCCCATCATCTCCATAGCGTTGGACAATTTCGGCTAATACCCGCATTTGTGCGCTGTTGAGAGTACCATTGGCAATGCGTAATCTCAACATAAATTTACCGGGAGTAACAGGTCGGAAAAACACGCCCAGCCATTTAAGACGCATTTCTAAATCGGTTTTATCCATGGCTTCCCAACCGATTTTGGCAAAATATTCTAACTCGTCTTTAACGGCTAATCCATCTTTATCAGCTTTAGCTTTTTCGATTTTATTGAGTTTGACTTTGGGTTCAGAGGCGACAACCATGATTTTATCTATAACTGAGGTTAACAATGATTTGTAGATTAAATTCAGAATCAGTGATAATTTGTAGTTGAAGATACATAAAACCTCTAATTTTGCAATTATTGCATATATAATATGTAAAAAACGCATACTTGCGAGGTTTTAGTATTTTGGAATACCAAATTCCGGGGAAATTCACCATAATTTGGGTTCATCAACCTGATGATGATGGCAAGTTTAAACTTATCTAATGTCTGGGAATTATTTAGTAATTAATTAACGAGGTGCAATTATGGAAACAAAATCAGCTATTGGCAAGGTTTATTTAGTGGGTGCGGGGCCTGGCGATCCGGGTTTGCTGACATTAAAAGGTAAAGTTTTGATTGAGTCAGCGGATGTGGTTATTTATGATGCTTTGGTGAGTGAAGAAATTTTAGCAATGATTAACCCAAAGGCTGAAAAAATCCATGCCGGAAAGCGTCGGGGTCGCCATTCTTTACCCCAAGAGGAAACGACACAATTAATGATTGATCAAGCCCAAAATTATGGGGTAGTTGTGCGATTAAAAGGTGGCGATCCGTTTGTTTTTGGTCGCGGTGGGGAGGAAATGGAGGCTTTAATTGCGGCAGGAGTTCCGGTAGAGGTGGTTCCGGGTGTGACTTCTGGTATTGCCGCGCCAGCTTATGCGGGGATTCCTTTAACTCACCGGAATTATAGTTCTTCTGTGACTTTTGTAACAGGTCATGAAGCGGCGGGAAAGTATCGCCCAGAGGTGAAGTGGGAGGCTATTGCTAAGGGTTCTGAAACTATTGTGATTTATATGGGGGTTCAAAATTTGGGTAATATTATTGAGGCTTTGGCGGCTGGTGGTTTAAGCATGGAAACTCCGATAGCTTTAATTCGTTGGGGAACTTGTCCGCACCAGGAGGAATTACGGGGCACTTTAAACACTATTATTGAACAGGTGGAAAATACGGGTTTTGAAGCGCCAGCTATTGCTGTTATTGGTGAGGTGGTGGGCTTAAATGATGTTCTGTATGGATGTCGTCCTGTACCTGTGAAAATCATAACTAAATAATGGAATTTGATAAGGATTTGATAATATGATGAATGAATTTATTAACCTAGCTAAGGTGGCTAGTGATAATCGGGATTGGCCCCAGGTGGTTTACGGTCTACAACAGTTTTGTGTGAGTGGGGAAAATGAGGGGTTGGAAGAGGCGATCGCTTTAGCTTTAACAGCTTTACAATATGGAGATTTTCACACCCGTTGGGATGTGGCTAAACTGTTGCCGAAATTGGGGAAATCAGCCTGTTTCCCATTAATTGAAATTTTCGAGGATGAAACAGCAGATCCAGAATATAGATGGTTTGCGGGGCGAATTTTAGGGGATTTTCATACCCCAGAAGCGATCGCCTGTTTGGTGAATTTCCTCAGTAGCGATGCTGATGATGAATTAATAGCGATCGCCGCTAGTGCGTTAGCTAATTTAGGACCGGAGGCGGTGGCAAGTTTAACCACTCTTTTAGAAGACCCCGAAACCCGTCTGATGGGTGTGCGTGCTTTATCTCAAATTCGCATTTCGGGGGTAATTTCTCCCCTGTTAACTGTTGTTAAAGACCCCGACCCCCAGGTGAGGGCGATCGCCATTGAAACCTTGGGAAGTTTTCGGGATGATCGGGTAATTCCGGCTTTAATTAATGCCCTAGAAGACCATGCAGCCATAGTGCGATCGGAAGCCGTAATCAGTTTAGGATTTCGGTCAGATATAGCGACACAATGGCGCTTGGTAGAGTCGATAGACCCATTACTTTATGATATTAACGTCACTGTTTGTCAGCAAGCAGCAATGGCTATGGGGCGCTTAAAAACGGATACAGCTATTGAAAGCCTATCGATACTTTTAAAATCTTACCTGACCCCAATTCCTTTACAAATTGCCTGTGTTAAAGCGTTAATTTGGATGGAAAGGTCAGCAGCCTTAGACTGCATCGCTGAATGTCTCTCAGATTTTAATGAAGCAGTTACCCTAGAAACTATCCAGTTATTAGGTCGCCTAAAAACTGCGGATCTCAAAAATCAGGCAAGCCAAATATTGCTAGATTTATTCAGGTCAGGACATCCTAGCCTCAGCCAAATACGGATTAAACAAGCGTTAGCTTATGCTTTAGGTCAGTTAGGAGATGTGAAAACTATGGAGATTCTGCAATTCCTCAAAACCGATGTTAATGATAGTGTAAAATTTCATGCGATCGCCGCTATGCGACAATTAGAGACTATTTCGACACAGCCTGAATTATCAACTCTTCCGGTGCGCGAGACTGGGAATTATTAGGGCAAGTTTGCGCGCCCCAATCGCACTTTCTCAGATGGTCTAGTTGCCAACTCAGGGGTATTTCCAACAAATCGCGAGACCCGGTAAATCCCTGTCCTATAAATAGCAATAAGGCTATACAATTAAGTATGGTATGAGCCATGCGCCATTTGTAGGATTTGTAAATATCGGGAACAATTGCCAAGGCAAAAATCATCAATAAAGCGGAAGTAATGCCATAATAGTAATGGGAGAAGTGCCACTCATAACCTCGGCGAAAAACGCCATCTTGTGCCCCCAAAATTACTAATCCTGCCCCGGTTAAGGTGGCAAAAACACCCCGCCACAGGGGTTGATTAGCATTAGCACGGTACAGAAAAACTAAGGAGGCGATGGTCCCGATAAAGATTAAAACTATAAAAATCGCCTCAAACATATTCTCATTAGAAAGTTCCTTAAATACTCCTTTAAATCCAATGGAATACGCTAAAGCAATCAGGGTCACTCCTACGACGGCACCAGTTAGTAAACGTCCCATTTTTAAGTGTTCCCGACCTACCATTGGGGGAATGCGACTTGTGCTGCCTTTTTCTAGTGTTTGTAGGCGACGCTGACGAGTTTGCCAAGCCATGTGGGTAGAAATTCCAATTATGGGAAATACGACAACTACGGCTAGAAACGGATGAATCAAACTCATGAAATCGATTAGCTGCATTTCCAAGTCTCCCAAAAAAATTTGCAATTATCAAGCATCAATATTCATAGGGATTTCGAGGTTCTGGAATTGGGGTTAATTTGTCAGCTTTGATAGTTAACCTCCGTTGATTATTGAGAACTTCGGTAGTCATTTCACCCTCAACCTGTAGCCAACTGTCTTGGGGATATGCCCCCCGGTTAGTATCAGGAAGCATGACAGGAAGCGCAATGGGGTAAGCATCAGCAGCACAGCAGGTGATTACAAACCGGGTAATAAAGATAAAATTTTGGGGAAGGTTAGGGGGATAAACGACAAACCCGGTGACATTGACTCTTTGACCTCTATATGTCTCCGGTTCGGGATTGACATTAAGTAGCCTAATCCATTCTATCAGCGATCGCTCTTCTGGTCGAGAAGCGGTACGAAATTGTTGGGGCTGAATTTGTGTAGCGGGTAAAGAGTCCATGATACCCCGTTGTAAGGCGACATAACTACCCAGATTTCGGGGGGTAATGAAAAGACCTAACAGGAGAGAAATTAATAGTAGGGCGGTACTCCAACCTTTGGGAAATAAACTAATATGTTGTAGGGATTGTTGGTCTATCTGCGCTTGAGGTTTTTGGTAATTCTGGGAGAGTTCCCAAATCCGAAATCCTCCAAAGACTAATAACAGAAAACCGCCACCGATAGCGAGGGGGAAATAGTTAGGATGAATGAGGATATAAAGTCGTCCAGCCAGCCAATATCTGAGGAGGAGGAATCCCCAAGCTAATATAGCTATAGCGTCCACCCAAGGAGACTGCAACCACAGTTGTAAACGAGATGGTAATCCATTTAATGGAGGTCTAACACGGTTCATAGGCGCTGAGATTAATAGTTCAGATTGAGATTGACAGCCAAGGTTAGCAAAAAGGTAAGCTGGGCAGCGAGAATCATCAGATAAATGATGGCGCGAGTTTGGAAAATCGACATCATCAAGCCGACGGTTTTAATATCAATCATGGGTCCGAATACTAAAAATGCTAGTAAAGAACCAGTGGTAAAAGTGGCGGCAAAAGAGAGGGCAAAAAATGCGTCAACTGTGGAACAAATAGAAACTACTCCGGCTAGTAATAACATAGCCAGAATGGAGGAAATGGGACCGTAACCTAGGCTGAGGATAATTTCGCGGGGTATTACTGTTTGAATAATAGCAGCGATCGCACTTCCGACTACCAACATTCCCCCCAATTCTCGAAACTCCTGCACCCCACTTTCAATCATTAAACCAACCCGGTCGCGGGTGGGGCGGATAAAAATAGAGGAGAAACTGACACTTGTTTGAGGCATAGTAGCCACGGCTTGAACGCCTTTTCCCTCAGCTTTCCACATAGGCATGGACTGCAAACGCACGGGTGTGGCTGACTGACCCATAATATAAGTTCCCGATGTTAGTAGGGAAGATTTGGGCATCTCATCGACGGCTTTTTCGGTGAAGTCAGGTTGAGGAACTAAACGGGCGAGGGCTTTTTGTAGAAACGGCCGCAGGTCTTTTTGGGCGCTAAAAACCAAGCCTAATGTTATGGCAATTATCAGGGAAAATAAAATCCGTAAAACGACGACTTCTGGTTGTCCCCGGAAGGCTACCCAAGTTGACCAAATCACAATAGGATTAATGGTGGGGGCAGCAAATAAAAAGCCGATCGCTGCTGAGGCAGGTACTCCTTGACTCAAGAGGCGACGGGCAACGGGAACATTTCCACACTCACACACGGGAAACATAAACCCGAACAGACTGCCAAAAATCGCCCCCAGGAAAGGGTTAGTTGGAACGTAGTATAGAAGTTTGCGTTCATCCACTAACCACAGCAGTAGACTGGACAACATGACACCCAGTAACAGGAAGGGCATAGCCTCCACTAACAGGCTGAGAAACAGGGTGAAAACAGCGTTCAGTTTGCTAACTATTATTGATGGCATCCTGTCTCAATTTGAATGGTTGACACTACTTTCGCACTACACACTCTCTGGTTAACGGCTACATTGTACACCTTCCGATGGTAGTTATTATTGATCAGTTGGCGATTGTCCACGAGTAATGGTCTGGAGGGGGCGGGTTCCCTGATTAATCATCACCTGGTATAGATGAGCAGATTAATCAACCCGCCCTAGGGGGTTTATTGACTCTACAAGGCAGCGGCGGGGGTGGGAATAGTCACGACCTCATCGCCGGACAAACCAAAGGCATCATGAATCGCCTGGACGGCTTTGATGCCATCTTTTTCATCGACTACACAACTGATTTTAATTTCGGAAGTGGCAATCATGGAGATGTTGATATTTTCGGCGGCGAGGGCTTCAAACATACGGGCGGCGACTCCGGGGTGATCGACCATTCCAGCCCCTACGGCGCTAACTTTAGCGATCGCTGAATTCAGGGTAACTTCTCCATAACCCCATTTAGCGATCGCCTTTTTAATCACGAGTTTAGCCTCTTCTGCATCACCTTGAGCGACAGTAAAAGCAATATCACGGGTGAGAATATCATTAACCTGGTGACAGCGCTGCGATTGGATAATCATATCAACGCTAATATTGTGATGTGCCAGCAGAGTAAACAACTCGGCAGCCATTCCGGGGCGATCGGGAACATGGCGGATCGCCAAACGGGCTTGGTTACGGTCTAGGGCGACCCCTCGCACTGGCGGAAGATGAGGTCGATCAACAGTTGGAATATTTTTGGTGTTACGGGTTAGCACATCAAAGGTTTGACAGAGGGCAGCCACCGCCCGATCGCACTCATTGGCATCAATCACACAACTAACCTTAACCTCGGAGGTGGAAATCATCTGAATATTAATTCCGGCTTCCGCCAAAGTGCGGAACATTTGGGAAGCGACTTTGGGGCGACCAATCATCCCGGCCCCAACAATGCTAACTTTAGCAATAGGGCTATCATAGCCTCGCACTTCCGGTTCTCCAATTTCGGGGTCATTGTTGCGTCCCAAAGTTGGTAAAATTGCGTCAGCTACAGCGATCGCCCGTTTATAGCAGTTATGAGTGACGGTAAAGGTAATATCATTAATATTCGCCTCATGGATCGACTGAATAATCAAATCCACATTCAGCTTCTGGAGGGCAATTCCCCCGAATAAACGGGCTGCAATTCCGGGGCGATCGGGAATACGCAATAAGGAAACCGCCGCCTGATCGCGATCGAATTCTACCCCATCCACAGGTCGCACCAGTTCCAACCCTTCCACAGGTCGCACCTCTGGTGGTGGGGAAGTCACCCGTGTACCAGGATCATCAGTCCAACTCGATCGCACTACTAAAGGAATCCCATAATTTCGGGCAATTTCCACGGCCCGGGGATGGAGAACTTTTGCCCCCAAACTAGCAAGTTCCAGCATTTCATCACAGGTTATTTCATCCATCAACTGTGCTTTAGGAACAATGCGGGGGTCTGTAGTTAAAATTCCAGGTACATCGGTATAAATTTCGCATCGATCGGCTTGTAATGCTGCGGCTAAAGCGACTGCAGAAGTATCCGACCCTCCTCGTCCTAGGGTGGTAATTTCCAATTCTTCGCGATCGCTAATTCCCTGGAAACCGGCCACTACTACCACCTTGCCTTCTTTTAGGTGACGAGTTAGACGTTCAGTTTGGATATTTAAAATCCGGGCGCGGCTATGTTCAGCCTCTGTGACAATTCCCACCTGCGCCCCGGTCATGGAAATGGCTGGTTGTCCCATTTCCTGTAGTGCCATACTCATTAAAGCGATCGTCACCTGTTCGCCAGTAGATAACAACATATCCATTTCCCGGCGAGAGGGATGGCTAGAAATTTCCTGGGCTAGTTTCACCAAACCATCAGTAGTTTTTCCCATAGCCGAAACCACCACCACCACAGAATGATCTTCGGCGGTTTTCGCCACCCGACGGGCTACCGCTTGAATGCGATCTACTGACCCAACAGAAGTACCACCATATTTTTGAACAATCAGCATAGTAATTCCACCATAAGGAAACTCAACAATAGGTTACACCGACGACAGATTGCAGGCCGTTGCCCATGTCCACCAGACCGAGGGCGTGACATCCCCCATATTGTATCGGAAACATTCGGGAAAAATTCCCGGCTTTTCTGATACCGTTTAAGTTATAGGTTTCTGATAATCGGTTTGTAGTCCTGGCGATCGCCCCTCCACCCATGATTTCTGCTACCCGGTATTTCTGGATTTTTGGCTTGTTACTGTCTAGTGTAATCTCGATTTTGATTATGGTTTCTCAAGGCTTACAACCTCGTCTCCTCAGCGATCCTTTTTTACAACTACCCACGGAAAACTCAGTCCGGGTGGTGTGGTTTACCGAGTTTTCTGGTTCTCAGCATCAAGTCAATTATGGCAGTAACCTCCAACAAAATGCGATCGCCAGCACCTCCCAACTCACTCGCACTCGCGAAGACCAAAATTCCTGGGTAGGAGTCCAAACCCAAAACAACCGCATCTACACCCAACCCATTCCCAGACCGATCTGGCGACACGAAGCCACCATCACAGACTTAACCCCAGGCCAACGGGTTCCCTACCAAGTTCACAGTACCACAGACAACGGCATCAAAATCAGTAGCCAAGTATTCAGCCTAGCTAGTTTACCCCAACCCGGAACAGCCTTAAAAATCCTCCTCACCTCCGACCACCAACTTAAACCCATGACCGCCGCCAATCTTCAAAAAGTAGCTGAAACTGTCGATATTGATGCTGTTTTTATGGCTGGTGATTTAGTCAATATTCCCGATCGCGCTTCCGAATGGTTCGACGATAATCGCGGCGGAGCCTTTTTTCCCTGTCTGCAAGGTCGCGCCCATTATCAACTCGAAACAAATGGTGTCACCACTACTTATAAAGGCGGCGCTTTAATTCAAAATTTCCCCTTATTCCCCGCTATTGGTAATCATGAAATGATGGGGGCTTTTTCCGAAACCGACAGCTTAAACAACCAGTTTAATAATAGTTACCCTCAATTTGCCGCCCAACAGCTTTATCAACAAAATGCTGCCACCATTAACCCTAATAATGACCCCGAAATTCAGCAACAATGGCTCCGAGACCACAGCTTTAACTCAGATACCTATAACCAAATATTTACTCTCCCCAATCCCCACCACAATTATTATGCTATCACCTTTGGAGATATCCGCTTAGTAGTTTTATCCGCGACCAATGTTTGGCGGGTTTATCGGTTAGACTCCCACGCCAGAGGACGTTATCGAGAGAGAGACGCAGACTTTGAACGTCCCGAAAATTGGGGCTATGGCCAACATTTATTTGAGCCTATTTCCGCAGGAAGCCAACAATATATCTGGTTAAAACAGGAACTCAATAGCCCGGAATTTCAACAGGCTAAATATAAAATCGTTATGTTCCATCATCCTCCCCACACTTTAGGGGATAATATAGTTCCCGCCTATACGGAACCCGTGCAAATTAAGGATGTTGATAATAACGGCAATATTATTATGATTCGCTATGAATATCCCAAATCATCTGATTATTTAATTAGGGATGTTATGCCATTATTAGAAGCCGCCGGAGTTCAACTGGTGTATTACGGACACTCCCACCTGTGGAACCGATTTCTGGGACCCACGGGAATTAACTTTTTAGAATCTTCCAATGTCGGAAATAGTTATGGTGCGGCTTGGGGAAATAATCGCCGATTTGTTCCCCCAGCTTTCACCGAAGTATATACCCCATTCGGAGACCCCAACGGACTCCAACCTATCATTCCTAACCTTAGTCCCGTTTCCGATAGAGATGGCGCACCTCAACCCTATATCGCTAGTAACGATATTACAGTTTTTAGTATTTTGGACACGGGCACGGCCACTGTGAGCAGCTATCTGTTCAACACAGAACAGCCTAATAGTCAAGTGATCAAATTTGATGAGTTTCCCCTATTAACCCACAATAGCTGATCAACCCATATACATCGGCTTTTGAGTTCACTATCAAAAAAATTCCGCGCCAGGGGTTGACAAAATCGATTGACTGCTGATACGATAGTTAATCGTGGGAATAAGCCGGGATAGCTCAGTCGGTAGAGCAGAGGACTGAAAATCCTCGTGTCGGCGGTTCAAGTCCGCCTCCTGGCATTTTGGGAAAAACCTTATCCTGACAGCGATAGCGGGTTATTACTCAACCCCTATATCCTATTGAGTTACTCAGATATTACTCACAATCTAGTCCTAGCATAGGAAAATAATTCTGTCAATAGGATGATTAC